>CAZCCS010000022.1:0-14304 GCA_964497005.1 uncultured Acidimicrobiaceae bacterium
GGGGTCAGCACGAAAGTGGCTTCTGGCATTGACTCCAGGGCCGACCACGCCTGCTTGCACTCCTGGCATTCGCTGGTCATGAACAACAAGGTGAGAATGCGGCCGCCAGCATCGAACGTCGTGGTGTTGAACGTCCTTGGGTCGACCGTTTTGCGAGAACCATCGGGCGAAACACCCGCGACCGCAGGGGCTTGCGAACCCGCCGGCAAGGGGGGCGCGACGCGTTCTCGGGAGCCGGCCGGCGACCTGGGCGCGGCTCGGCGAACCGCCGAGCGCAGCGCATCGAGCAGGATCACGTCGCAACCCTAACTAGGGACACAGCCACGCCAGGCTGCGGCTGAGTTGGGCAATGAGTCGAATCGACCGGCCGGCCCCCGCCGTGCAAGTCTGCCCTGCGTGAAGATCGGAGTGTTGGGAGCGACAGGTCCGGCCGGCAACGCCGCGTCGGTCCAGTTCGCCGGTGTCGGCTACGAGGTGCTGGTGGGATCGAGAGCGCTCGACCGAGCCGAGGAGACCGTCAGCACCCTCCAGCAACGCTGGCAGGACCGCAACCTGCGCCTCGTCCCCGCCGACAACGACACCGCCGCTTCCGCCGACCTCGTCATCGTCGCCACCCCCTGGGAGGGGATCATCTCGACGGTCACCGCGCTTGAGGCAAAGCTCGCAGGGAAGATCGTCATCAGCATGGCCAACGCCCTGACGAGATGGGGCAAGGAGATGGTTCCGCTCCTTCCGCCGACGGGTTCGGTCACGGTCGCCGTGGCCCGGGCCCTGCCTGGATCGCGGGTCGTCGGTGCCTTTCACCACCTGCCCGCCGGCCCGTGGGGCGATCTGGACCATGGTCTGGAAGCAGATGTGATGGTTTGCTCGGACGACCGCGACGCCGCCGAAGAGGTCATTGCTCTCATCGACGCGCTTCCCGGGCTCCGTGGGGTCAACTCCGGTGGCCTGTCGAGCGCACTGGCCATCGAGGCGCTCACGCCGGCGCTGCTAGAGGTGAATCGGCACTACAAGGTCCACGCGGCTATCCGTATCACCGGCCTGCCGGACCGTGGCAGCAGTGAAGGCCAGGCGAGCGCCCGGGAACACGCGCCCCGCTCTGGAGGTTGACGGAGCCGTGCGCCTCTACGACACGGCCAGGGGTGCCGTGGTGGAGTTCCGACCGGGACAAGTGGTGCGCATGTATACGTGCGGCATCACCCCTTACGACTCGGCCCACCTCGGCCACGCCTCCACATATCTCTATTACGACTTGCTGCAGCGCCGGCTACGCGACCTCGGCCACGAGACCCACTGCGTCCGGAACGTGACCGACGTCGATGACGACATCCTCCGCAAGGCCAAGGAGCTCGGCGTGCACTACCTCGACCTCGCCGCCGAAGAGGTGAGCAGGTTCGACGCCGACATGAATGCTCTGGGTCTGCTACCGGCGTTCTCCGAACCGAGGGCGACGTCGGCGATCCCCGACATCCTGGGGTTCATCGGAATGGTGCTCGAGTCAGGGCATGCCTACCAGGCCGGCGGTGCGGTCTATTTCGACGTCTCGTCGTTCGACAGGTTCGGGCAGGTGAGCCACCTGGACCGCCAGACCATGCTGCGGCTTGCCGCCGAGCGCGGAGGCAATCCTGACGATCCCAACAAGCGGGATCCGCTCGATTTCGTCCTCTGGCAGCCTTCGGCGCCGGGCGAACCGGAATGGCAGTCCCTGTGGGGGCCGGGCCGTCCGGGCTGGCACATCGAATGCTCGGCCCTCGCGCTGAGAGAGCTCGGCGAGACGATCGACCTGCACGGCGGGGGAACCGACCTCATATTCCCCCATCACGAGTGCGAGGCGGCGCAATCCGAGGCGGCGACCCGTTCGACCTTTGTCCGCCACTGGATGCACGTCGGAATGGTCTGTCTCGACGGGGTCAAGATGTCGAAGTCGCTGGGAAACCTGGTCTTCGTTCACGACCTGTTGAAGGACTGGCCTCCGGAGGCCATTCGGCTCGCGGTCATCTCGCACCACTACCGCACCCAGTGGGAGTGGAACGACGGCCTCGTGGTGGAAGCCACCGACCGTCTCGATCGGTGGCGGGCGGCCGGCGCCGGCACCGATGGCGGCGATGAGGTGCTCGACGAGGTGAGGGCGGCGCTCGACGACGACCTCGACACCCCTGCCGCCATTGCAGCGATCGACCGGGCGGCCTCGGCGGGAAAAGAGGTCTCCAAGGCCGCCGCCCTGCTCGGCGTTTCTCTGTAGCGGGCCGGTGCCGAGGAAGTTAGCCAAGCTAAGTGTGTAGAGAAAGTCTGCTATAACAGCTTTTCTCTACCCGGCACCGGAGAAAGCGCCGGCCGGGGGCGCCCGAAGCGCCGGCACCGATCCCTTCACCTCGAAACCCGAACCGCCCACGCCACCCGCTCCCGTAATCTCGTTCCGCTATGGCCGACCTCATCACAGTGACCCTGCCAGACGGTTCCTCCCGCGAGTTGCCGGCGGGTTCGACGGGAGCCGACCTCGCCGCATCGATCGGGCGTGGCCTGGCGAAAGCCGCGGTCGCCGTGGAGGTCGACGGAAATGCGGTCGACCTCAACCGCCCGCTCCGGGACGGCGCCACCGTCTCGGTCGTAACCGACAACACCGAAGCCGGTCGCCACATCCTCCGCCACTCCACATCTCACGTGTTGGCACAAGCGGTAACCGACCTGTGGCCGGGTGCCGAGTACGCCATCGGGCCGGCGATCGAGGACGGCTTCTATTACGACTTCCAATTGCCGGGCGGTGCCCACTTCAGCGACGACGACCTCGAAAAGATCGATCAGCGGATGCGCAAGATCATCGAATCCGACCAGCCGTTCGTCCGCGAAGAGCACACCGTGGACGAGGGGCTGCAGATCTTCGCCGATCAGCCGTACAAGCGGGAGATCATCGAGGCGGTCGATCCCGCCGACGCCGAAGAGGGAGTCAGTGGCAACGCCGTGTCGGCCTACCGCAACGACGGGTTCATCGACCTGTGCCGCGGCCCGCACGTCCCGTCGACCGGCCGGCTCGGAAACTTCAAGCTGATGAAAGTCGCCGCGGCCTACTGGCGCGGTGACGAAAAAAGACCCCAGCTGCAACGGATTTACGGCACCGCCTGGGAATCCAAGGCCGCCCTCGAAGACCACCTTCACAGGCTTGAGGAAGCGGAGAAGCGCGACCACCGACGCCTCGGGGCCGAGCTGGACCTGTTCCACTTCCCGCCCGAAATAGGGGGCGGTCTTCCCGTCTTCCACCCCAAGGGCGGGCTCATCCGCAAGCTGATGGAGGACTACAGCCGAGCGGAGCACGAGAAGGCCGGCTACCAGTTCGTGTGGACCCCCCACCTCGCCAAGTCCACCCTGTTCGAGACCTCCGGCCACCTGTCTTGGTACAAGGACGGCATGTACCCCCCCATGGAAATGGAGGGCGCCACCTACTACCCCAAGCCGATGAACTGCCCGATGCACATCCTGATCTACAAGGCGCGGCAACGCTCGTACCGCGAGCTCCCGATGAGGTTGTTCGAGTTCGGCACCGTCTACCGGTTCGAGAGATCCGGCGTCCTGAACGGGCTTCTCCGGGTCCGCGGCATCACCCAGGACGACTCGCACATCTTCTGCACGCCCGAGCAGCTAGCCCCAGAGCTGGCCGATCTCCTCGCCTTTGTGCTCCGCATCCTCAGGGCCTTCGGCCTGACCGAATTCGAAGCGGAGCTCGCGACCCGCCCCGAGAAGTTCGTGGGCGAGCCGGAAGAGTGGGATGTTGCCACCGACGCGCTGCGCCACGCTTTGGCCGCCGCCGAGATCCCTTACGTGGTTGCCGAAGGCGAGGGCGCCTTCTACGCGCCGAAGATCGACGTTCACGTGCGCGACGCAATCGGCCGGCGCTGGCAGGTCTCCACCCTCCAGGTCGACTTCCAAGAGCCCCACCGCTTCGACATGGAGTACGTCGGGGCCGACAACGCCCGCCACCGCCCCTACATGATCCACCGCGCCCTGTTCGGCTCCATCGAGCGCTTCTTTGCCATCCTCCTCGAGCATTACGCCGGCGCGCTCCCGACCTGGCTCGCCCCCGTCCAGGTCACCGTGCTTCCCGTCCGCGACGACCACCACAACTACGCCGACGAGGTCGCCGAGACGCTGCGCGCCGGCGGCCTTCGGGTCGAGTTGTCGCCCGCCGACGAACCGCTCAATGGACGGGTTCGCAAAGCAAAGCTCGAAAAGGTCCCCTACGTACTGGTCGTCGGCGACGAAGATGTCGCCTCGGGGACCGTAGGAGTCAATTCGAGGGACAAAGAGCGGCCAGATCGCGGCGTACCGCTCGACACCTTTCTGTCCTCGGTGCTGGCCGAGGTGGAGGCCCACGGCGCGGCACCCGTCTCAACGTGAGTTCACTCGAGCGGCTGTGGGCGGGATGGCGCAGCGAGTACATCGAGTCGATCAGCGGGGATCCTCTCGAAAGAGACGGCGACTGCATCTTCTGCAACATCCTCGCGAGCGGGGAGCCAGATGATGTGACCCACATCGTGTGGCGTCATCCCGCCGGCCTGGCCTTCGCAATCCTCAACGCGTACCCCTACGCCAGCGGTCACCTCATGGTGATGCCAACCCGTCATGTGGGCGAACTCGAAGCGCTCACCGTCGACGAGTCGGCCGCCGTCTGGGAGGGGCTGAGCCAGGCGGTGGTTGCTCTGAAGAGCGCGTACACGCCTGATGGTTTGAACATCGGGGCCAACCTCGGACGTTCTGCCGGCGCCGGCGTGCCGGGTCACTTCCATATTCACGCGCTGCCCCGCTGGTACGGCGACACCAACTTCATGACGTCCGTCGCGGACACTCGGGTACTGCCCGAGGCGTTGTCTGTCACCGCTAAGAAGGTACGGGCGGCCTGGCCAAAGACCTGAGTCCCTCACGTTCGCGTTCACGGGATCGTTGGTGCGCAGCACCAAGCTGGTTGAGGCGCCTGTGGCGTTCGCGGGCTCCGCTTTTGGGCCCCGGGATCAAGTCCGGGCGGCGAATCGCGGCAAAATCCACGCGATTTGTAGCCCAAAGCCACGTGGGGTCCCCGGCTTTACAGAATCCTCACAGTTCCCCCACAGAATCCCCCGAAGCCGTTCCTTAACTTCAACCGCGTCGGCACAGGTGCCGATGAGTTTCGTCCAGAAGGAGCGATTCGATGAGGCACCCATTCAGAATGGCCGCAGCGGCTACAGCAGTTGCTATCAGCGCCGGCGCCGCTTTTTCGGGCGCCGCGTCCGCGGCTACGTCGGGCAGCGGCTTGACCGACGTGAAGGCAAAGGCGGCCGCGGCGATCAGTCAGCGGCTCACCTCCCTCAACTCGGGCATCACCGCGGTGAACAACAACAAGTGGCTCACCTCGACCGATAAGGCCACCGCGCTTCAGACCTTGAACGGCGACATTTCAGGCCTGACCGCGCTGGGGCAGAAGATCCAGGGGGACACGACCCTGTCGCAGGCCGTGGCCGACTACAAGACCATCTTCACCGGGTACCGCGTGTACCTCCTCGCGCTGCCGCAGATCCGGCTCGCGGCCGCCAGCGACGACTTGAGCACCGGGGTCGTGCCGCGCCTGACCGACGCCCAAACGCGCTTGCAGAACCTTCTCAACGGCAAGGACCAAAGCAAGAACAGCTCGTCGGTCCAGGCAGCCATGGCCGATCTCGCCAAACAGATCCAGGCGATAACCCAAGAGACGACCGGCCTCTCTGGCACGGTCCTCGCGTACACGCCGGCGCAGTATGACGCCAACACGTCGATCCTCAGCCCGGCCCGCACGGCCGTCAAGACGGCCCGAGCCGACGCCAAGACGGCACGCCAGGACGTCAAGACCGTGATCGAGGCCCTGCGGTGAAGGCAGCCTCCGCGCTGAGTGCGGCCGCGTTTGTCGCCCTGCTCGCGCTCGCCGGCTGTTCCAGTGGGGGTCGTACGGCGGGCACATCCGCTGGTTCAGGAACCACAGCCAGCCAGGCGCCGATCACAGTGACCACCACATCGCCGGCTACCACATCGCCGGCGTCCAGCGGCTCGCCGGTGACCGACGTCTCGACTGGGTCCGACACTGATCAGCTATCCATAGTCGAATCGGACCTCGCCGGCGTCGATTCGGCCAGTGCTCAAGTCGATACCGACACCAGCGCCGCCGACTCGGCCCAGGCGACCAGCGATTCGCCTTAGATCGAGGCCGGCCCGCACCGCACTAGCCGGACGTCCCTGCCTCGCAGGAAAACGATCCGGCTTCTGCGCTGCGCCCGCCCTCGATCACATTCACGCGAACCGCATGCAGAACTGGCCACCATTGACGGCGCTTGACTAACCGGAACCCGCAATCACGGCCAGTTGACGCGAGGCGTCCATACAAAAGTGGCCAGGATTGATCGCCGGCGGCGAAGACGACCACCCAACTGTGGCCACTTCTGCCGACGACCGCGAACGACGAAAGCGGAGACCGGAACAGCGGCGAGGGGAACGGGATCGAGGGCTGGGGCAGCGAAACGGCTGAGTCAGTTTTCCCGAAGGGGACTGACTCAGCCGTTTCGAATGAGCCCAGCCCGAAGGCCCGCAGCCCCTACCCGGCCGAAGCCGTTTCCCGGGTCACGGCGCCCCAGAGATTCTGCGGCAGAACGTCGTAGTGGTCGTGTTCGGCGGAGAAACGCCCCCGCCCCCCGGTCATCGACCTCAGGTCGATCGAGTAGCGCAGGATCTCGGAGGTGGGGACGAGGGCGGTGACAATGGACTCGCCGTCGTTGCCGGCTTCGGTTCCCTGCACCCGGCCACGCCGGCTGTTGAGGTCGCCCATTACGTCGCCCTGGTAGGCGTTCGGCACGGTGACCTCCAGCCTGGAAATGGGCTCGAGGATGACCGGGCCGGCTTTTTCCATCGCCTCCCGAAAACCAAGCGACCCTGCCATCTTGAAGCTCATTTCCGACGAGTCGACCGAGTGGAATTTCCCGTCGAACAAGGTCACCTTGACGTCCATCACCGGCCAGCCGTGGACACCGCCTGAGGCCATCGCCTCTTCGATTCCCTTCTGGACCGCCGGGATGAACTGGCGGGGGATCGCGCCACCGACGATCTGGTCGACGAACTCGAATCCGCCGCCCCGCTCCAGTGGCTCCATCCGTATGTTGGCGACGCCGAACTGCCCGTGGCCACCGGTCTGCTTCTTGTACTTGCCCTCGGCCTCCGCGCTCTGGGTGATGGTCTCGCGGTAAGGGACGACGACGGGCTCGGTCTGTACCTCCACGCCGAACTTCCGGGCGAGCCTTTCCGTAGCGATGCTGAGGTGGGTCTCGCCCATTCCGCCGAGGAGGGTTTGGTGGGTCTCGTCATCGCGGCGCACCGACAGCACCGGGTCCTCTTCCTGCAGTCGGTGCAGGGCGGTCATCAGCTTGTCCTCGTCGCCCTTGGACTTCGGTCGGATCCCGATGGTTATGACCGGCTCCAGCGCCGGCGGGGAAAGCACGCTGACCGGCGTTCCCTTCGGCGCGAGCGTGTCGCCGGTCGCCACGTCGGCAAGCTTGGCGACCGCTCCGATGTCGCCGACGGGCAGGTGGTCGACGGCGATCTGGTCCTTGCCCCGGAGCGTGAACGGGGCGTGGATGCGCTCGTCCGCATGGGTGCGGGAGTTGACCAGAGTGTCGTCTGGCATGACTTTGCCCGACAGGACCTTGAAAAGGCTGATCTTTCCCACGTGGCGGTCGGCGATGGTCTTCCAGACCCAGGCGAGCGCCGGCCCGCTATCGGAAGGGGCGACCTCTGTGGTCTTGTCGCCGGCCTGCACGGTCACCGGGCGGCCTTCCAGCGGGGAGGGTCCGATCTCGCAGATGAACGTCGCCAACCGGTCGACGGCGATCTCCTTGGTGGCCGATCCGCACACGACGGGGAACACCTGGCCCGACGCCACCCCGTGGGCGAGGGTCTCCTCGAGCTGCTTGACGGTGGGCACTTCGCCCTCGAGATAGCGCTCCATGAGGTCGTCGTCGGCGACCACGATCCCCTCCACGAGCGCGTCGTGGATGGAGTGCTCCGTGACCTGCATGTCTTCGGGAATGGGGCCGGTTGTTGCCTTGCCTCCCTCGTAGGTGATTGCCGTGTCGGAGAGAAGGTCGGCGACGCCTTTGAAGGAACCCTCCTCGCCGATGGGAAGTTCGAGGGGCGCGATGCCCGCGCCGAAGATGTCGCGCAGCTGGTCCAAGGTCCGCTCGAAGGAGGCTCGCTCCCGGTCGAGCTTGTTGACGAAGATCATCCTCGGCAGTCCGAGCCCCGCGGCCGCTCTCCACATGATCTCGGTCTGCACCTCGACACCCTCGACGGCGCTGACCACGAAAACGGCCAGGTCCGCGACCCGCAGCGCCGCCATCGCTTCTTCGGCAAAGTCCGCGTAACCGGGGGAGTCGAGGACGTTGATCTTGTGGCCCTCCCACTCGATCGGAGCGAGCGACACCGAGATGGACAGGTTCCGCTTCTGCTCCTCCGCCTCGAAGTCGGAGACGGTTGAGCCGTCCTCGACCCTTCCGGGGCGCCCGATCGCGCCGGCGCAGTGCAGGAGCGCCTCGGTGAGGGTGGTCTTGCCGGCTCCTCCGTGGCCGACCAGCGCAACGTTGCGGATCGCAGCCGGTGGGTAGGCCTTCACTGATCCTCCTCCCTGGGCAATGGTCCTCCTCCCCGGGTACCGGACCCCCGCCGGCTCCCCCGAACCGCCAGAGTAACCGCGGCCGGTGGTAGCCTGAAGTGGAGGAACGGCCCGGTGCCGGGGCGGTCGCCCCGGACTTTGGACCGCTGTTTCAGGAGCCGAAAAGCGAGTGTTCGACGGACGATTCCGTTCGGGCGTTGACCGGGCGATAAAGCCCGTGGGAGGCGCTCTCAAGCGGACGGGCGTATCGCCCGACCTTCTCACGGGGCTCGGGCTGCTGTTGGCGTTACCCGCCGCATGGGCGATCGCCACCGGGCGGTTGGGCCTCGGGCTGGGACTGCTGATCGCCTCGGCGGTCCCTGACCTGCTCGACGGGGCCGTTGCGAAAGCGTCGGGGCGGTCCAGCGTGAGAGGCGCGTTCTTCGATTCGGTGGCGGACCGGGTGACCGACACGCTCGTCCTCGGCTCATTGGCGTGGTACTTGCTCGACCACCACCGCGGGCACCTGGCCTTGCTGCCGGTGGCGGTGTTGGGGGCGTCGTTGCTGATCTCCTACGAGAGGGCCAAGGCCGAGGCGTTGGGCTACCAGGCGAAAGGCGGGCTCATGGAGCGCGCCGAGCGGGTGGTGGTGATCTGCGCCGCGCTCGCCTTCAGCTTCCTCATGATCCCGCTCCTCTGGCTGATGCTGGCCCTGACCTGCTTCACCGCGGTGCAGAGGTTCGTGAAGGTGTGGCGCCAGACGACCGCCGCCGGCGACGGGCCCCCCCGGGTGGAGCGGGTGGAAAGGCCGGTCCTGGTTCGGCGGGCCGGCTATTTCCACGGCAACCGGAGCGAGGAGCAGACAGCGATGGGTGCGCGCTGGCGAGCCTGGCGGGATGCAAACGCCCGGACTGCCAGGACTGCGAGGACTGCCAGGGCGGAACGCCCGCCCCTGTGGGCCAGGTACGGAGAGACCGCCCGCCCCGGGAGCGCCGCCGCGCGCTGGCAGGAACGCCGGCAGGCCCGGCTGACCCGTCGCGGAAGGATCGCCGGCGAATCGACCGACGCCAACCCTCCTCTGCGTCGCGGCAGCGGCGGAGGCCCCCGCCGGCCCTGACACAAGAGCTGACCCCCTAACTCCCCTTGAGCTCCGCACTCCGCGCGTTCCGGGCCGGCGCACTCGCGGCCAAGGCCCTGCCCACCCCCGTGGCCGCAATGATCGCCCGCGGGGCCGGCGTCACGGCCGCCCGCATCCCGCCGGCCCCCGGCCGTCTCGGCGGCATGGCACGCCGCAGGGAGATCGTCGCACGCCACCTGCGCCGGGTCCACGGGCGCCCCCTCGGGCGGCTCGAGACCTTCCGCCTGGTCGACGAGGTGTTCGCCTCGTACGCCCGTTACTGGGCGGAAAGCCTGCAGCTGCCCTCCCTGACCCCCGAACGGGTCGCCGCCGGAATCCGCTACGACAACCTTCAGGGGATCCTGAACGGGATCGACGCCGGCAAAGGGGTCATCCTGGCGCTGCCCCACTTGGGCGGGTGGGAGTGGGCCGGCACCCACCTCGCCCAGTACGGACTGAAAATGAACGTCGTCGTCGAGCCCCTCGAACCCCCCGACGTGTTCGAGTGGTTCGTTTCGTTCCGGGAGTCACTTGGAATGCGGGTGATCCCGGTGGGCCCGCGGGCGGCCTCCCGCTGCGCCGCGGCCCTAGCCGACAACGAAGTCCTCTGCCTCCTCTGCGACCGCATCGTCGCCGGCGCAGCCGGCGTGGAGGTCGAGTTCTTCGGGGAGCGGACCTGGCTCCCGGGCGGCCCGGCCACCCTCGCCCTTCGAACCGGCGCAGCTCTCATCCCGGCCGGGGTGTACTTCGACGGCCGCTCGCACGGCCATCTCGGGCTGGTGCGGCCGGCGTTGCCGCTGGAGCGGACAGGACGGCTCCGGGACGACGTCACCGCGGGCACCCAACTGTTGGCCCAGGAGCTGGAGCTGCTGATCAGGCGGGCGCCCGAGCAGTGGCACCTCATGCAACCCAACTGGCCGAGCGACCCCGGGTTCGTCGTACCGGGGCGGCCTTCCCCGGCTGCGGTCGCCTCAGTCGAGTCGCGATAGTCAAGTAGCCTCGAAACGTGCGGATCGGCCTGGTCTGCCCATACAGCCTCAGTCTCCCCGGCGGCGTTCAGGGCCAGGTACTCGGTCTGGGCAGGGCGTTGCGTCGCCTGGGCATAGATGCGCGCATCCTGGCCCCCTGCGACGGGCCGCCCCCCGATACGGCCGTTACCCCCCTCGGAAAATCCATCCCGACTGCCTCGAACGGGTCGATGGCGGCCATCGCGCCGGACCCTTCCGCGGCGCTGCGAACGATACGGGCCCTTCGTGACGAGAACTTCGACGTGGTCCACCTGCACGAGCCGCTCGCACCTGGGCCGCCTCTGACAGCCCTGCTGTTCAACGACGGCCCGATGGTCGGGACCTTCCACCGCGCAGGGGGCGAGCGGTGGTACGAGGTGCTCAAGCCTCTGATCCGCTGGAGGGCCCGCCAGCTCACCATCAGGGCGGCGGTGTCCCAGGAGGCGCTCGACACGGCCCAGCGGGCGCTGCTCGGGACCTACGAGCTGGTCTGGAACGGCATCGACATCGACCTCTACCAGCACACCGAAGCGTGGCCGAAGGATGGCCCGGTGGTGATGTTCGTCGGGCGTCACGAGCCCCGCAAAGGGCTGGCCGTTCTCATCGATGCGGCCCGCACCCTCGGCCCCGACGTGACGCTTTGGATCGCCGGCGAGGGCCCCGAAACCGGGCGGCTGCGCCATGCGACGGGGGGCGATTCCAGGTTCCAGTGGCTCGGGATGATCAACGAACAGGAAAAAATCCGGCGTTTGCGCGCCGCCGACGTTCTCTGCGCTCCCTCGCTTCACGGGGAGAGCTTCGGGGTCGTTCTGCTCGAGGGCATGGCAGCGGGCACTCCCGTGGTCGCGAGCGACCTGGAGGGGTACCGCCGCGTAGCCCGGCCGGGTGTCGACGCCCTCACGTCCCAGCCGGGGGACGCCCGGGCCCTCGCCGCCGCGCTGCAGACCGCCCTCGAAGGCGGCCCCGATGTGAAGGCGCTGGTCGAAAACGGACTGGAAAGAGCCGCCCACTTCTCCCTCGACAGCCTCGCCGAGCGCTACACCGACATGTACGCGCGGGCTCTGGCAACCGGGGGTGTCCCCCGCCCGAGGCGCCGGCTCCTCTAGCATCAATCCCTTATGTACGGGGCGGGCCGGTGAGCTCTTCTTCCGCCCGGGTGGCGCGCATCACAGCTGGTTTTGCCGCGCCTCCTGCCGTTCTCCTGGGGATCATCGCCTGGGTTGCCGGCGGGGTTCTGGCTGCGGTGATCGTGTTCGTGGTGATTGCCGCGTCCCTGACATGGTGGGCCCTCATGGCGGGCGATCGCCGGGTCGCGGGGGTCCTGTCCACCCTCGGCGGAAGGGATGCGGACCCGGTCCGGGACGCCCGGATTTCCAATCTCGTGGAAGGCTTGAGCATCAACGCCGGCCTCCGCCAGCCCCGGCTGGTCGTGGTCGAAGCAGCCGGGCTCAACGTCCTGGCAGCCGGGACGAGCGCCGCCAAGGCGGTGGTCGCCGTCACCAGCGGGCTTCTCGCCGAACTGGACCGGATCGAGCTGGAAGCGGTGCTCGCTGAAGCTCTAAGCCAGATCCGCCGGGGTGACACCGTGGCCCCCACCGTGTCAGTAGCTACCTTCGGGCTCGGTCGTCGCCAGGCGGTCGCAAACGATCGCGACGCCGTCGCCGACCTGGCAGCGGTTACCCTCACCAGGTACCCGCCTGCATTGGCCTCGGCCCTCGAGAAGCTCGAGGCGAAGGGGTGGGAGGTCCCGGGGCAGCCTGCGTATATGGCTTCCCTCTGGCTGGCCGACCCACGTCCTGGGGCACCTGACGATCCCGGGCGGTTGCCGATCAGTGAACGGATAGAGGCTCTGCGCGAGCTGTGAGCGAACGGAAGTAGCAGTTGATGTTTTCGAAGTCGATCAGCACCGGCAGTCGTAAGCGTGGGCGAAACGCTCGCATGGCGGGTCTCGCCGCCGGCGCGGCCGGTGTGAGCCTTCTCACCGGGTGCGGCGGCCACCACGTGAAGGCCGCACCGCCGACGACGCCGGCTCCGTCTACGACGGTCCCGGAAACAACTACTACGACGGTGCCGCCCGTGTACCCGCTCACGGGTCTGCCCGCGTCAGACGCCAACCAGATGCAAGCGCCGGCGGTCGTAGTGAAGATCGACAACGTCGACCAGGCCCGGCCCCAGACCGGCATCGGCTCGGCGGACGTCGTCTATGAGGAGATGGTCGAGGGCGGCCTCACTCGGTTGGCTGCCGTGTTCCAGTCCAGTTATCCGACCACGGTCGGGCCGGTCCGCTCCGGTCGTCTGACCGACATAGGAATCGGTGTTGATCTCAACCACCCCGTGTACGTGATGTCGGGTACCAACGCGGTGTTCCTGCCCCAGCTTCGGTCGCAGTCCTGGACAGATGTGGACGGCAGCAACCACGGCGAGCAGTTCTACCGCGGTCCTGGAGCCGCTCCGCACAACGAGTACTCCAACGTTGCTTCGGTGGCGAAGCTCGACTCGGTTCACCAGCCGCCCGCCCCGCTGTTCCAGTACCGGACGTCAGGCACGATGTCGAACGCCGGCGTGGCTTCGGCGAGCCACCTCGGGATCGGCTTCAGCGGCGCATCGATCACTTGGGACTTCAACGCCCAGGCCGGTCATTGGATGCGGGGACAGAACGGCACCGCGGACGTCGACTCCTCACGCACGCAGCTGGCCGCGGCCAACGTGGTGGTGTTGTTCGTCAACTACTACACGTCGGGCATAGTCGCCGGCGAGGGCGTCGGAGCCCAGCCGATCCCTGCGGCGATCATGACCGGTAGCGGTCAGGCTTGGGTCCTGAGCGGCAACCAGGTGGTGAAGGGCACATGGAACCGCCCCGACATCAGGAACATCGCGACCTACACCGACAGCGCCGGCCAGCCGATCCAGCTCGCCCCCGGCAAGACGTGGGTGGAGCTGGTACCGGTCGGGACCGTGCCGGCGCTGAACCCGTAACATTTGCCCGCCTGGGGCCCCAACCCCAGGCTCCTCCGGAGCGTGGGGACCCCAACCCCACGCCCGGCCGTGACAAACGAATCTGGCTCGCCGGCTGCTCGCCGTAGACTTGCTCCGTATGGCAGCCACCGAGAGCCCCCGTCGAACCGGTACCGACCTGGTCAAGCGCGGCCTGGCCGAGATGCTGCGCGGTGGGGTGATCATGGACGTGGTCACTCCTGAACAGGCCAAGATCGCCGAGGACGCCGGGGCCGTCGCGGTCATGGCGCTCGAGCGGGTCCCGGCCGACATCCGACGCGACGGGGGAGTGGCCCGCATGAGCGACCCCGCCCTCGTCGAGGGGATCAAGGCCGCGGTGACCATCCCGGTGATGGCGAAGGCACGCATCGGCCATTTCGCCGAAGCCCAGGTGCTGGAGGCCCTCGGCGTCGACTACGTCGACGAAAGCGAGGTGCTCACCCCCGCCGACGAGGCGCATCACATCGACAAGTGGCGCTTCACGGTGCCGTTCGTGTGCGGCGCTACCAACCTCGGTGAGGCGCTGAGGCGGATATCCGAGGGCGCCGCGATGA
>CAZCCS010000022.1:14314-16219 GCA_964497005.1 uncultured Acidimicrobiaceae bacterium
GGTCCAAAGGTGAGGCAGGAACGGGCGACATCAAGGAGGCGGTGCGTCACCTGCGGTCGATCTGGGGCGACATCAGGAAGATCACCCAGGCCGACTCAGCGGAGGTGTACGGCTGGGCCAAGGAGCTCCGGGCGCCGGTGACGTTGGTGCAGGAGCTGGCCGAGAGCGGCAAGCTGCCGGTGCCGTTGTTCTGCGCTGGCGGGATCGCCACGCCGGCGGACGCCGCGCTCGTCATGCAGCTGGGGGCCGAGGCATGTTTCGTCGGCAGCGGGATCTTCAAGAGCTCCGATCCGCCGCGCTTCGCCCGGGCGATAGTTGAGGCGACCACCCACTACAAGGACCCGCAGATCGTCGCCAAAGTCAGCCGCGGGTTGGGCGACGCCATGCGCGGCCAGCAGGCCGACGAGGTGGAGACCCGTCTCTCCGAGCGGGGCTGGTAGCCGGCGGGGTTGTGGTAGGGCCGAAGCCCGGCGTTTTTTCGCGATTTGGTCATCTATATGAGACCAAATTGCAGTAAAAGCATCCTGGGGTGCCCAACGCGACCAGTAAACTGGAGCTGTGCGAAAGGTCCCTCCAGGTGAACGTCGGCGTCACACGCCCCGAACGGGTCGGGATCCTCGCTCTGCAAGGCGACGTCCGTGAGCACGCCCGGTCGGTCGCCGAGCTTGGCTCGACACCCGTAGAGGTACGCACGCCGGCGGATCTGGAAACCGTCGACGCGCTGATCCTGCCCGGTGGCGAGTCGACGACGATGTCGTTGCTGCTGGAATCGTCTGGACTGCTCGAGCCGGTCCGAGGTCGGCTGCGGGATGGGATGCCGGCCTTCGGCACGTGCGCCGGCATGATCCTGTTGGCCGCGGAGGTTGTCGACGGCCGGCCCGATCAGCACAAGCTCGAGGCCATCGACATAGGTGTGCGCAGGAACGCGTTCGGGCGCCAGGTCGACTCATTCGAGACCGACCTAGCGGTGGCGGGGCTCGACGAGCCGCTGCACGCAGTCTTCATCCGGGCTCCGATCGTCGAGTGGGTGGGACCCGGCGTCGACGTACTTGCCACTGTCACCGGCAAGGACGGCGAGGAGCGACCGGTCGTCTGCCGCCAAGGGCCGATCCTGGTGGCGGCGTTCCATCCAGAGTTGTCGGGCGATCTGCGGCTGCACCAGGAGTTCCTGGCGGCCCGGATGCCCTGTTAGACCTGCCAAGGAGGCGATACGAGCGATGTCCGGTCACAGCAAGTGGGCGACCATCAAGCACAAGAAGGGGGCGGCGGACAAGGCGCGAGGGAAGCTGTTCGCCAAGCTGATCCGCCAGGTGGAGGTTGCCTCGCGCGAGGGAGGCGGCGACCCGGACTCCAACCCGACGCTCCGGACGATGTTCCAGAAGGCGCGAGAAGCGTCGGTGCCGCTCGACACCATCGAGCGCGCCATCAAACGCGGCACCGGCGAGCTCGAGGGCGTCAGGTACGAGCAGGTTTCCTACGAGGGATACGCCCCCCACGGCGTCGCGGTGATCGTCGAGTGCCTGACCGACAACCGGAACCGGACCGGTTCCGACATCCGCTCGACCTTCTCCAAGAACGGCGGTTCGATGGCCGAGCCGGGCGCGGTGTCGTGGCAGTTCGAGCGCAAGGGCGTGATCCTCGTCCCGAAGAAGGGCGCTTCGGGCGACGTAACCGAGGACGACCTGATGCTCGCCGCTCTGGATGCCGGCGCCGAGGACATCAGCGACGCCGGCGACCACTGGCACGTCACCACCCCACCGAGCGACGAGCCGGCGGTCCGAGCAGCTCTCGAGGAGGCGGGAATGACCGTCGACTCGGCGGAAGTCACCCTCGTGCCGACGACGAGCGTTCCACTCGAGAACGAGAACGACGCCCGGCAGGTCCTCCGGGTCATCGACTTGCTCG
>CAZCCS010000023.1:0-16199 GCA_964497005.1 uncultured Acidimicrobiaceae bacterium
GCCGACCACGGTGCCGTTGATGCGGATGTACTGCAGGTCGCGGCCGAGCAGCAGGTCGAGCCGGCGGGAGGTTTCGACGGCGTCCCAGCGTGCGATGGTGCCGCTGACCAGGTTGACGAGATCGTCCTCGTAGGTGGTGAGGACCAGGCTGGCGGCGGCGTCGAGGCCGCGCTCGGCCGCCCGCTGCAAGGCGGGGTCTGTCTGCAGGCGTTCGCCGGTCTGCATGACCAGACGGGCGATACGAGCGCGCAGTTCGGATTCGGGGTCGTCGGTCTGTTCGGCGAGCTGCTCCTTGACGTCGCGCCAGACGGCCGCGGCGAACGCCCGGACTTGGGGCTGGGACAGCAGCTCGGCTTTGAGTTTTTCGCCCCGGATGCGCATCTCCTCCGAGGTCTGCAGATCCTGGGCCAGCTTGACCAGGCCGGCGTCGAGTTGGTGACGGAGGGGGTGGTTCGGGTTGCGCGCCATCTGGTCGAGGACCGCCTCGGTACGGGCGAGGAGGCGGCTCACCATACGGTTGCCGATCGGTCCGGGCAACCACCACGGGGAGTAGACACCGAGGCGTTCGTGCAGCTCTGTGCCGTGGCGGCGCAGGTAGAGGCTGAGTGATTCGAGGGCGGTTTCGAGGAGGGGGAGGTGTCGTTGTTCGCGGGTGAGCTCCTCGAGGGCCCTGCCGGCGAGCGGGGCGAGGGCCACCTGGTCGAGACGCTGGCGCACGAGGGAATCGAGGACCTCGTTGACGTCCTCGTCGCGCAACAGGTCGGCGACCCTTCGCATCGTGCTCGCCACCCGCGCCGAGACCAGATCGGCGTGCGCAGGATCGGAAAGCCATTCGGCGGTCCTCGGGATCGCCCGGGCCGCGCGGATCCGTTCGCTCACCGCTTCGGGGGAGAGGAAGCTCTCCTGCACGAACGAGCCGAGCGTCTCGGCGAAACGGTCCTTTCTCTCCACGACGATCGCAGTGTGGGGAATCGGCAGCCCGAGGGGCCGGCGGAACAGGGCGGTTACCGCGAACCAGTCGGCGAGACCGCCGGCCATCGACCCGACCGCGGTGGCCTGGATCCACGTCAGCCATCGATCGTCGGGAGCGGTGGCGGCCAGAGCGGCGGTTGTTGCTGCGAAAACGAGGGTGACCGCGATGAGAAGGCAGGTCGCCTGGCGGCGGGTTCTCTTGAGCAGGACCGCCCGTCGTTGTTCTGCGGGCGTTAGCGCGCGGTCCGAGGTCACCCGGAAACGGTACCGGGCAATTTCTCTTGGGCATTCTCGTTGGGGCACGGGCGGGGCGGGGGTGGCGCATGGCACCTATTGTCCCCGGTATGTGGAACAGCCGGATTGTCGACGCACGGGGGACGAGGATCCACCTGGTGGAGGATGGTGACCCCGCCGGGCCGCTGGTGCTGCTCGTGCACGGGTTTCCCGAGTCTTGGTACTCGTGGCGCCACCAGATCCCGGTGCTCGCAGCGGCCGGCTACCACGTGGCCGCCATCGACGTGCGCGGCTACGGAAAATCGTACGCGCCCATCGAGATAGATGCTTACGGGATGCTCCATCACGTCAGTGACAACCTCGGCGTCGCCGAAGCCCTCGGTCACGACACCGCGGTGGTCGTAGGCCACGACTGGGGCGCACCGATAGCGGCGAACTCGGCGCTGCTTCGGCCGGATGTGTTCAGGGCCGTCGCGACGCTCAGCGTCCCCTACAGCCCGTCCGGAAGCCGCAGACCGACCGACGCGTTCGCGGCCATGGGAGGCGGAGAGGAGTTCTACATCCTGTACTTCCAGGAACCAGGCAGGGCAGAGGCGGAGGCCGAGCTCGATGTCCGGTTCTGGCTGCTCGGATTCATGGTCGCCGGCTCCGGCGACGCGATCAGGCCGGCGGACGGGGGAACCATCGCGACCGTGCCGGCGGGAAGGATGCTGCGGGACCGTTTCGTCATCCCGGATCAGCTTCCCGGTTGGTTGACCGAGGAGGACGTCGACTTCTATACCGGCGAGTTCGAGCGAACCGGGTTCAGGGGCGCGCTGAACCGGTACCGAAACGTCGATCGCGACTGGCGGGACCTTCAGGTATGGAAGGGTCAACCGATCACGGTGCCGTCTTTGTTCATCGGCGGGGAGCGTGACGGCCCGACGATCTGGGGAGCAAACGCAATCTCTCGTTTTCCGACCACTCTTCCCGCATTGCGGGGAAGCCACATCCTTCCGGGCTGCGGGCACTGGGTGCAGCAGGAAAGACCGTCCGAGGTCAATGACCTCCTTCTCGAATGGTTGAAGTCGTTATGAGCAAAAGCTCGACTCCCGATGTGACCCTCGGAAGTTGGTTCGCCAAAAGGGCGGAGGCGACGCCGGACGCGCGTGCCCTCACGTTCGAGGGTAGGACGCTGACTTTCGGGCAGTTCCTCGACCGGATCGACCGCCTCGCGGGGGGCTTGCGGAAGGGAGGTGTGTGCCGAGGGGACAGGGTCGGTTTTCTCGGGCTGAACCATCCCGCGTTCTTCGAGACCATGTTCGCCGCCGCGAGGCTCGGCGCGATCTTCGTGCCGCTCAACTTCAGGCTCACTGGTCCCGAGCTGTCGTTCATCATCAACGACGCGGGAGTGCACACCCTTGTCGCAGACCCTGATCACCACGGCCTTATCGACGCGGTCCGTCCCGAGCTTCCCGTGAGGGTCTATCTGGCTACCGAGGCTGGAGTCAGCGGTTGGGGCTCCTACGAGCAGGTGGTGTCGTCGAACCTGCCGGTCGGATTGGTGGAGGAGGGAGACCCCGACTCCGTCGCGGTGATCATGTACACCTCGGGTACCACCGGCCGCCCGAAGGGTGCGATGCTCACCCATGCGAACCTGTGGTGGAACAACACCAACGTCCTGCACATGATGGACGTGCTCGCAACGGACGTGAGCGTCGTGGTGGCGCCCCTTTTCCACATCGGTGGCCTCAACGTCACCACGCTGGTGACCTGGCAGAAGGGCGGCGAGGTCGTGCTGTTTCGCAGCTTCGACCCCGGTGCCTGCCTGGAAGCGATACCTCGCTACGGGGTGACCACCATGTTCGGGGTGCCGGCGATGTTCCTCTTTATGAGCCAGCACCCTTCCTTCGGCACCGCGGACCTGACCAGCTTGCGCATGCTGATCTGCGGCGGCGCTCCCGTGCCGGAGCCGTTGATCAAGCTGTACAACGGGAGGGGTATACCGATCCAGCAGGGATACGGCCTGACCGAGACATCGCCCGCGGTCTCGTTCCTCGGCCCCGAGTACTCGCTGGCCAAGCTCGGCTCCGCCGGACGTCCCCCGATGTTCGTAGAAATTCAGATCGTCGACGCGGATGGACGAACGGTGGCCGAACCAGGCGTGCGGGGCGAGATCTGCACCCGAGGACCGCACATCATGAAGGGCTACTGGAACCGGCCGGACGCCTCCGCCGAGGCGATCGACGAGAAGGGCTGGTTCCACACCGGAGACGTCGGGTACCTCGACGAGGACGGCTTCCTCTTCATCGCCGACCGGGTGAAGGACATGGTCATCAGCGGCGGGGAGAACGTCTACCCGGCCGAGGTCGAGAGCGTTCTCTACGAGCATCCGGCAGTCGCGGAGGTAGCAGTGATCGGCGTGCCCGACGAACGTTGGGGCGAAGCGATCGCAGCGGTCGTGGCGTTGAAGCCGGGGGAGTCGTTGACCCTCGACGAGCTGAGGGATTTCGGGGGCAAGTCGCTTGCCCGCTTCAAGCTGCCGAGCCACCTGCACATCGTTGAGCTGTTGCCCCGGAACCCCGCCGGGAAGGTATTGAAGTTCGAGCTGCGGGATCGGGTGAAGGAGATCCGGGAGCGAGAGGGGGGAGGGGACTAAGCGTTCGGGGGGGTCGAGCAAGTCGGGTACCGTCTCGCCATGAAGACGATTCTCATCACCGGCTCTTCGACTGGGATCGGCGAGGCTTGCGCCCTGCACCTCGACAAGATCGGCCACCAGGTCTACGCCGGTGTCCGGCGCGAGAGCGACGGCGACCGGCTCCGCTCGTCGGCGTCTGACCGGCTAAGCCCCGTGATCGTCGACGTCACCGACCAGGCCTCCATCGACGCTGCCGCCAAGCGGGTGGAGAGCGAGGTGGGTCATCTGGATGGCCTCGTGAACAATGCGGGCGTCGGAAGGGGAGGCCCGATCGAGTTCCTTTCCCTCGACGAATGGCGGGATCAGTTCGAGATCAACGTCTTCGGTCAGGTCGCGGTCACCAAAGCGATGATCCCGCTGATCCGCCGGTCAGGCGGGCGGATCGTGTTCATCGGATCTGTTGGCGGGAGGGTCGCCACCCAGTCGCTCGCTCCCTACGACGCGTCCAAGTTCGCCATCGAGGCGATCGGGGACTCTCTACGGCAGGAGCTCTACCCGTGGGGCATCCAGGTCTCCATCGTCGAGCCGGGAGCGATCAAGACGGAGATCTGGAGCAAGGCGAATGAAACGGTCGAGCGGCTCGAGCGTGAGTACCCCGCGGAAGCGAGATCGCTTTATGCGAAGCACATCGAGGGAGCGAAGAAGGCCATCGAGTTCCAGACCAAGAACGCGGTTCCCGCTCAGAAGGTCGCGGACGCTGTCGAGCACGCCTTGTTCGCGCGCCGTGCGCGCACCCGGTATCTGGTCGGGCGGGACGCTCGGATGACGGCGGCGATGAAGAGCCTGCTGCCGGACCGGGCGCTCGACGCGGTGATCAGGCGTATTACCGGGCCCTGACGATTCCGAGTCCTTCCAGTGCTTCGCCGGCTTCGCCGGGCCCGTGGACCCTCGGCACCATGGCGCACTCTAGGGGAGGGTGTTGGGCGGAGGGTGCTAGGCGTAGAGTTCTGCTAGCGGACCGCGAAGGAGGACGAAAATGGCCGATCAAGTTCAAGCCGTACCGGCGCATCTGCACACGGTGACGCCGCGCCTTGTCTTTCGCAACGAGGCGTTGAAGGCGATCGATTTCTACAAGAACGCGTTCGGGGCCGAAGAGCGTGAGGCACCGTTCACGACCCCCGACGGTGCGGTCGTGCACTCGGAGATCAGAATCGGCGACTCCGTGGTGTATCTGACTGACGAAGGTGACGACGCCAATGGGGTTGCCCCGCAGTCCGTCGGGGGGCGAGTTACTGCAGCGCTCGCCTTGAACGTTCCGAACGTTGATGAGCTCTGGAACAAAGCGGTCGCAGCGGGATGCGAGGTGGTCTACCCGCTGGCGGATCAGTTCTACGGCGACCG
The DNA here is from genome assembly GCA_964497005.1 of uncultured Acidimicrobiaceae bacterium. Classification (GTDB taxonomy): domain Bacteria; phylum Actinomycetota; class Acidimicrobiia; order Acidimicrobiales; family Palsa-688; genus DASUWA01. The sequence goes on from CAZCCS010000023.1 coordinate 5,225, forward strand.
CGGCGGTCGGCTGCGTGATCCGTTCGGTCACCAGTGGATGCTCAGTACTCACATCGAGGATGTTTCGCGCGACGAGCTCGACCGGAGAATGCGCGAGTGGGCGGAGAACAATTCGGGGTAAAGCGGGACGCGGGCCTCGGCGCAACACAATCGGGGTAAAGCGCTCGACCCATTGCGCGTTAGGCCGGTCGTTGGTTCACTTTGATACATGAAGGACCCGCCAGGATCGGCACCTTCGTCGTGTGGATCGTCGGTGCGGGACCATCCGGACTGGATGGTGCACCTCCTCGGGCACACGGCCCTGGTTGAGGCCGAGGGCGTTGCAGCGACCGGGACGGTGGACAACGTCGCCGGGGGGGCCGTGTTCGTTTCGTGTGACGAGGAATGCTGGCCAGACGGGGACAGCCGGCAGGTGAGCATCAGCGTCTTCGCACCGGATGCGCTTTACCGCATGACCGGCTCGGCTGCCTGCGAGCAGAAGGGTCTCCGCTGTAGCGACGACATCTTGATCGAGCGGGTCCAGCGGAGGAGGTGGCCGCGCCGCCGCATGGATCTGCCCGTGACTCTTTGCCCGGTGGACAGCGCGTCGTCAATCGAGGGTGTCGCCGGGCGCACCATCGACATCAGCGTCGGCGGCGCGTGCATAGAGACGTTGCGGCCGGTCGAGGGAGAAGGCAACCCCATGGTGATACTGCGCCTGCCCGACGGAAGCACGGTCGTCTGCGGTGCTGCCACTATCGCCGTCGAGGAGATGGACGACGGGTGGCGTTACCGCGTGGCGTTCACAGATCTCACCAGCTCCGACGCTTCCCGCCTGGAGTCGCTGACGGCCGCCTGACACCACGCACGCCGGGTGGATGGCACGCGTCAAAGCTTGAACGCGGCGATGTGCTTGGCGGTGTAATGTCCCCCACCCCACGAGGGTAGGTTCGCCTCCAGTACGAACTCGACGGCGACCTGGTTACCGCCTTCCATCATGTTGAGGATCTGCAGGTCGGTGATCTCCATCTGGCCTGCGACCTCGAAGAAGTGGACTACGTCGGCCTTGCCGTGCCGCGGGACCATGGTCGGAACGCCGGCATTGACCGACGAGTTGTCGGCCCACGACTCCCATTCAACGTCATCGGCCAACACGTCGAGTATCGCCTGCACGTCCCCTTTCCCGAACGATTCATAGATTCCTTGGACGGTCGCCAGGTTGCTCACGGAGTCCCCTTGGTTAGTCTGCGGCTGGTAGTCGGAGGAGCGTAGAAGTCTGGTGGCCTCGGCTGTCGGCCTGGGGTGTCTGTTTGGCTATCAATCGGTACGGCCTGCCGGCGGCGGCCCTACGGTTCTTCGTGCGGCCGTTTCTGTGTAGCGGCTGCGAACGGAGAAAGAGGGAGGGGATATGGGCGACAAGGTTGTTATCCGCGCGAGCGGGGAAAGTGAGCCGGTCTGGATGCTCGGCGGCCTTTACGAAGTGAAGGTCGCAGGGGAGGACACCGGTGGCGCCGTAACTGTTATGCAGATGACGGTTCCCGAGGGAGCCGGTCCGCCGCCGCACACCCACAACGGTGGTGAAGTCACCTACATCATTGAAGGCACCGCGCTCTACCAGTACAACGGTGAGAAGCGTGAGGCTCAAGCGGGAACCGTCCTGTACTTCCCCAAGGGAACGGTCGAGACCTTCGAACCGGTAGGAACGACACCGCTCAAGGTCCTCATCGTCTACCTACCCGGCGGCGTGGACAAGTTCTTCCACGAAGCCGGTGAGCCTGCTGCCCGGCGCGAGATCCCTCCCGCCATGACCTCGCCGCCTGACCTGGCTCGACTTACCGAGATCGGTGCCCGCTACGGGCTGGAACTTCAGGCACCCAGCTAAAAGTTACTCTTTGGTAGATCCGCGTTCGGAGCGGGCTTATAGTCATCTGTGAGCTAGTCACCGGAAGCTCAAGGACGGGCCCAGGTCATCGGTTGACTGGGGGCTGTTGTTCGGGTGCTCGTTCGAGCGCATCCCGGAAGAGGGTTCCGTCGTGAACGAACACACCTCGGATCATGGTCGCCGTTTGCCAGGGTGACCTCCTCAACGGGCCCAGACCTCGCCGCTAACGGAGGTATCCACCAACAAGCAAACGGAGGACTCGAATGACCATATCCCAAGCCCACGTGGGCAAAACGCAGCCGGGCCGGCTCGAAGAGTCGATCGCATTGGCTCGCGAGGGGGCGAAACTAGTCGGCCGCCACGGCGGCCAGGTCCGCTTCCTCGCTTCGGCTTTTGCAGGAGAGGGGACCGGAACGACTGTTTTCAGCGTGGAGTACAACGACGAGGCCGCCCTCGGTAGGGCAATGCAGGAGATGAGCACCGATCCGGAACTCCAGAAGTTCACCGTGCGCGTGCAGGGTCCGAACGCCCCGACGGTGATGATCTCCGACACCCTCGTCGTCGACATCCCGACGGCCTACCGATCAAAGGGCGGCCACGGTGCTCTCCTCGAGTCGCATCTCAGCCGACCGCTCCCGGGCTCCGTAGAAGCTGGGTTGGCACTGTCCGCAAGGGTTTGCCGCTTCGTAGAAGCCAACGGTGCCGCCAATGCCCGGACCTTCCGGATCCTCGCCGGGGGATCGATGAGTGGCCTCTGGGGGATCAGCTGGGAGGTCGAAGACTGGGTCAAATACGCGCAGCTGGCCACCGCGTGGGGCACGGATCCGGCAGGAGTCGAAATCCAAAGCCAGGGGATGAGCGCCGACAGCCCGTTGGTATACGTCGCGGGCTCCATCTACCAGGACATTCCTCTGTAGTCCTCGCCGCCTCGGGCGCCCTCGGGCGACCGTCGGGCAAGCTTTGAGAGTGATCTCGCATCCGGGGCAGTACTCGACCGACGCGAACCTGAGGGCGCGGCCCCGTGTTCGATAGCGTCACCTGCATCAGCCCGATCAGTAGGGGAGAGGTCGTCAGCACCGACGCCGGCGTGACTGCCGGCGACACCGCTAGCTTCGTATGCCGTCGGCCCAGGGCGGGATGATCGGGGTGGATGTTGATCGTGAGAGGTTCGAGGAACTGGTCGCGGACGCCCTCGACTCGATCCCGGAGAACCTCGGAAAGCTGATGGAGAACGTAGCCGTGTTCGTCGAGGACTGGCCCACGGAAGAACAGCTCGAGGGACGGCCGGGAACGCTACTCGGGCTCTACCAGGGTGTGGACCTGACCAGGCGCTCGCCGCTCTCCTACGGCGCGGTCATGCCCGACCGGATCACCATCTTCCGTGGACCGATCTCCTCGCTGGCCCGTTCCGACGAACAGCTCGTGCATCTGATTACCGAAACGGTGATCCACGAAGTGGCCCATCATTTCGGGATCTCCGATGCGCGCTTGGAAGAGCTCGGGTGGGGCTGAACGAAACTCGTCTCAACGTGGGACAAGGGCGGTGGGCCAAGGCGCTAAGGCGGCTTTAGGCTAGTCAGCAGCGGGGGGGTTGGAGCGGGTTGCCTGACTGTGGGCGGGGTTGCTTTGGGGCGGTTGGTCGGGGTTGGTGTGGCGGGGACGGCCGATCCAGCGAGAAGGGAACCATGGCAGTCGGAAACCCCCGATATGGATGCCCCTCTCCTTGGAGAGTTTCTGGATTTCGTCATCGATTGCTTTGCGCTGCTCATCGGAGATGTCGGTTGTGAGAAGCCCACGGAGAAATGCCAGCCGCTCGGCGATCCACCGATCTCCGTCGATCATGCCTTTGCGCACGGACACCATGCTACCGACGGTCAGGTCCTGCTAGTCGATGGAGACTTCATGGTGGGGGATCTCCGGGTGGGTCAGCGTGGGCAGGTTTTCCAGGCTCTCCATCCCAACATGGACCACGTGCCATCGACGGTCACGGGCGAAACGCCGGCGCTTTGCCGGGTCCCCCGATGGAACCGTGCCGTCGGAGGAGAGCCAACCTCTGCGCCGGAACATGACGACCAGGGCAGCCGCGGCCAGCACCTGTAACCCGACACCCACCCCGAAGAACACAAGCCGACTCTGCAGGTGATTGACCATCCACGCGAAGTTCTGCCCGAAGAAACCGGTTAGGAAGCTGAGGGGCAGGAAGACCGTCGCGATGATGGCCAGCTGCTTCATCACAACGTTGAGACGGTTGGAAACCGTCGACAGGTGGGTGTCCAGGGCGCCGCTCAACAGGTCGCGGTAGCTGTCGACCAGATCGCTGACCCGGATGAGGTGATCGTAAAGGTCCCTGAAGTAGCGCTCGGCGTCGGGCGTCATGCCGGGCAGAAGGTCGTTGGTACTGAGCAAGGTCGCGAACATGTCCCGTTGCGGGGTCACGACCTTCCTCATCGCGATGAGTGATCGTTTCAGGTCGAAGAGCTTTCCGAGCTGCTGTTCGGTCGGTCGCTCGAGGATCTCGTCCTCCAGTTCGTCGATCTCGTCGTCAAGGTGAGCGAGAACCGGAAAGTAGCCGTCCACGAGCATGTCCATGACGCGGTAGAGCAGCATCACATGATCGGGTCGGGGACCGGCCTTCTTGGCCAACCGTTCGCCGAGCTTGACCAGCTCGGGGCACGGGTCGTGATGAACCGTTACGAGGTAGTTCTCGGTATAGAAGCAGTGCACTTCGACCAACGCCCCATTTGCGGTCGCACCGTAAGCAACAATCAATGCGAACCCCTCGTAAGAGTCGATCTTCGGGCGCTGACCGAAATGCTCAGCATCCTCGACCGCGAGAGGGTGAAACCCGAAGACGTCCCTCAGGATGGTCTTTCCGGCCTCTTCCTCTAGGCCCGCCAGATCTAGCCAGAACCGCGTCGATGAGTCGATCAGCCCCTTCAGGTTCTCCGTTGAGATCTCCGGAGTTTCGCCGTCGACGGTTACGAGGTGTCCTTCCATGAGGGCATTCTGCAGGTCCTTAGCGTGGTCAATGGGGGATGGCTCAGGGATTGATGGCGTCGGAGTCGTGCGATAGGACCATCTGCTTCGATCTAGCCTCGGTTGCCGTGCGCGAGATGGTCAGCCGGCGTCTGAAACAGGCGCCACCTCCTCATGTCTTGGTCGAGGCCTCTGCGAACCGAACCGCGACCCGCAGCGACACTGGCTTGACCTGCTCGACGATGAGACACCGCCGAGGATTCTCGAGAGTCACTATCCCGATTCTGTGACCTGGTCGTCCATATGGAACGACCGGCCGGATGCGATCATCCGGTTCGAGCTGACCCACGACGCGACTGGACACGGTGTCGGTACGGACCTTCGGTGGACTCTGTACCTGGACGACCCGCCGCCGGCCGACGAGTTCGTCGGGCACATGAAATATCGGCTCAACCTCCTCATCAACGGCAACCTTAGGTACAGCTTCGGGCAGTGACGATCCACACGTCCCCCTACGGCGAGCACATCACCGTCGATCGGGAGCGTCTTGGAGGCGCGACGTAGCTGTGCGGGCTGAGCGCAGATCAGGAAATTGGCCGCGTACGAGCCCAAGATCTGGAGCCTGGCCGTCGTCGACGTCGATCTTGTGAAGCCTGAGCGAAGAAGAGGGCTCTCCGAGCCCTGCACCTTCTATGTAACCCCAGTCCGATGACAAGGCAGTCGCAATCACTAGGCTTGAAACGTCGCCGATCGCAAACGCGTCGAGGGCTGTCGAATATCCGGGTGGGATGGCCGGATAGCAGTCGGATCCTGGGCACAGGGACGTAACCAAGGTCGTCATCAGCACCGCCGGCGCCGTCACAATGACCTCGCCACCCCGCCCCGGCACCTCCACAGCAACGACCAGGAGCAGCAAGTCACCCACTGGTCTTCGGGGACCACACGCTGGGGCGCCCCCGATCCGGCCTGACCACGCAGCCATGACCAGGTACTTGCGTGGATGGCGGTGCGGGAGGCCGGTGTTCGGGGCTGCGGGGGCACTGTCCTGATGTTGCGTTCTTTGATGGTTCGGCTGGTTGGCTAGGAGTGCTACCTTCCCTTCAACGGTCCTACATGGAGGGATGGGAAGCATGGCGGTGTTGCTCAGGCAGGTTATGCCCGAGGGCGTGGAAGTCGGGATGCTGGATGAGGTCTCGGCCGAGATGGAGGTCGAGAAGAATCCGCCCTCCGGCTTAGTGGTCCACGTCCACTTCATGGAGAACGGTCGAGTCAACGTGGTGGACGTTTGGGAGTCGGCTGAAGCGTTCGAGACCTTCCAGAACGATCGCCTCATGCCGGCGATTCAGAAGGTGTTCGAGAGGCGAGGCGTCTCAATGGACGCTCAGCCGGACTCCTCACTGATAGAGGTCCCGTCGATCGTTCGCGGGTAATCCCCCCGAAGCCCACCGGGCCACTCCGAGTTTGCCGAGGCACCCATAACGGCAGCGCATCCAATTTACGAGGTCCGCTCGCCCGGCCGCCCGACTCGGCGATCGGCTCGCTTCGATCGTCTGATTCTGCCGGGGGTGTAACCGGACCAGGAATCGCCAGACATCGGATCGGGTCGTGGGTTACGGTGCCGGTCGTGGTCGAGCTCCGGGCTGTGTGTGTCTTCTGTGGATCTTCGTCCCCGCCGGATCATCGCTATGGAGACGCAGCTCGTGCTCTTGGGGTCACTTTGGCGCAGCGCGGAATCGGGTTGGTTTACGGCGGCGGGCGAGTTGGCCTGATGGGTGAGCTGGCAGATTCCTGTCTTGCCCATGGCGGCCGCGTGACAGGAGTGATCCCGGTGGGCTTGTTCACTCGTGAGGTCGGCCACACCGGCGTCACCGAGATGCATGAAGTGGGGTCCATGCATGAACGCAAACAACTGATGTACGACCTGGCGGACGGGTTCATCGCACTGCCGGGCGGTCTCGGCACATTGGAAGAGTTGGCCGAGGTCACAACTTGGTCTCAGCTTGGCCTTCACGCCAAGCCGGTCGTCCTTCTCGATGTCGATACGTTCTGGGATCCCCTCGCGGCTCTGCTCGATCGAATGGTGACAACGGGACTGCTCAAGCCAGCGAACCGGGATCTAATCCAGCGAGCCCAGTCCCCAGAGGTAGCGTTAGAACTGCTCGCCTCCGTGGAGCCGACCTACGTCGAAAAGTGGATAACCGCCGACGAACGCTGATTCGACCCAGAGAAGCGACGCAGAAAGCACGCTCATCCAGTTCGCTTGTCGCGTCAACCAACCGAACCGAGTCGGCGATCAGGGCGGGTGCGGCGCGCCGTGCGGAACCAGAGGATTGCTGCCACTGTCGTCCCTGGTGGCGGAGTCGGCGCCGGGTCTCCATCGTGTCGTACCTACCCGCACGGTATCTGCAGCTCAGGCAGTCGTCCCGAACGGGTCAGGTAGACGATCATCAACCTGGACGATCGGACCAGGCCGCGCCGGAACGAGCACGCAGATCACGCCGAGATGCAGGCGACACATCCCGGAGCGGGGGCGCCGAGTGGATACGAGCGGATTGCTCAACGGCCATGCGACAAAACGCGGTGGATGATCTCGGGAACCGGCCAGCGCCACCCGAAACTGAGCCGTAATCGTTCGGCAGCTTGAGGCCCCTGCCGGAGTGTGACCAGCGCCTTCCACAGCGCCCAGCCACGAGCTCGGGCGACGATGTCCTCCGTTGGGTCTACCAAATCGATGAACGTGTCTCGCGCTTGCCCATCGAACGCTGTCCAGGCGATGGTGAGGTCACACGCGGAATCGCCCACGGTTAGGCACCCGAAGTCGATCACCGCTGTCAGAGTTGTTTCTGTCCCCAGAAGGTTGGATGGCGTGATGTCGCCGTGGACCCACACGGGTTCGGCCTCCACCACGCTGCCAGTCGCTTCGGTCCACACGGCACGCGCCCGCCGGTGGTCGACTACGGAGGCAACCTCTGCGATCGCTCCCTGAGTCATCTCGTCGTACGCAGCCGGAGAGGCACCTCGGTAGAAGTTCTGCCGACCTGGGCGGGGGGCTCCCTCCTTGGGGACCTTGTGGAGCGCTACCAGGAAGCCTCCTAGCTGCTCGGCAACTTTCGCGGATATGGGTGTCGGCGTCACCGCCAATGTGCGTCCTGGCAGCCACCGCCGAATCGACCAAGGCCAGGGGAAGCGGCTATCAGGCCTGCCCAGTGAGAGAGATTCCGGGATCGCAAGAGGTAGCCCCCCAGCGGCTAGGACTGGCAGCCACTCATGCTCAGTAGCTGGCTGCGCGGCGTACCTCTCGTGGCTTGGGAGGCGGACTGCTAGATCATCACCGAGGCGGAACGTCCGATTGTCGTGGCCGTCGACCGCGACAGGGCGCAAGTCCAGCCCGGCCCAGTCCGGGAACTGAGATGCCAGGAGGTGGGTCACGAGTTCGGTGTCAATGACTGGCATCACGCCAAGCTGATCACCGATCAGCCACCTCGCAAAATCAATTACCACCCGCTAAACACCTGCCCAGAACCCGCGCACATCCCGTTACGTTGAGGGGGATGGGCGAGCCCGGTGGCTCCTCTTTGATCGAACCGATTGCCGTAGGTCGGGGTCGAGGTCCACCCAGATGCAGACCTGTGTTGGGATTCTCACCCGCCGACGATGACGGGGGCGCCGGAGCGGACGTCGGCCGGCTCGCGCACCCACCCGTACCACCGTGCCCAGCGGGGGTTCATCTCGAAGGAGATCCTCGAGTAGTCACCGTCCGAGAACCATCGCGACTGCTTGTGGCATGGGACCGCGGGATATGACAGCTCGATCAGTGCGTCGCCGACCCGTAAGAGGGTGCCCGGGCGCATTGCTGACCAGTCGAGGCCCGTGAGGGTGAGGTTCTCGCCGGCGTACCCGGGTGCGATCGGGTGTCCGAAGCCGGCAAGCTCCTCGATGACCTCGGCCGACCACAGGCAGACCGCTTGAAAAGGCCGGCCGTGGTGTTTGTGGTCCCGCTGGTGGTCGCCGGACACGCCCTCGACGCCAACGGAGGCATCTAGGACCGGAAGCTTCGGCACGCCACCGTCGGACACGTTGATCTGCACCAAACGGCCTTTGCTGCCGTCATCGACGGTGAGGGCGGCGAGCCCGCGCGCTGTATCGAAGAAGTGGTGGCTGGCGTCGTGGACGTCGTGGATCAGGTACGCCCCGGCCTGTACGGCCGAGCCGTCAAACCAGCCAATATTGCCCCACGGGGCTTCGCGCCTCCTAGCGACAGCGGCCATCGCGGCGCCCTCTCGGGCGAGGTCGCCTAGTGTCGACGCCCGGTCGATCGCCACCCAGTTGTCCTCGGTGGCGTCACCGATATCGAAGTCGTCGAGCAGTACGCGGCCATTCTCGGTCAGGATTTCTTCCACCGAAATGCGGATCACAGCGGTCGCGAGCGCGGTATGGAGCCCGTACTCAAGCACCGACCAGACGGCGGGCGCCGGTCGCCGGTTCAGCGCGTCGTCCCCGAATCCGGCCGTCGCGTGCGCCCACCACCAGCCGAGGTTCTCGAAGACGTTGACGGCGTCGCGCAAGCGCCATCGTCGGGAATCGAAGGCGCAGTCCGTGCAGGTCTCCGGTCTGATGCCGTCCATATAGACAGTGTGGTGCGGCCTCAGCGGCCAGTGCCAGGGATTAGTTCAGCGGTTCAAGGCCAGTGGCATCGACCCTTGTTTTCTTGGCAGTTCTAAGACCAGACTCCAAAGATGCACGGTGCTTCTCGCAACGGCCGGGCTTTTGTCATGGCCGGCTTGGTCGTTCTGGCGGGCCGCAGCGGCTCCCAGACACATCGCGCTGCACCTGGGAGTGCCACTGGTAGTACTTCCGCCTCTTCTACCGGCAACAGGTCCTCTGCTACTGCAAGTAGCACTGCTTCCCAAAAATTCCGGCAACTCGACTGAGGGGGAGTTGGTTTGTGATCCGAGCCGCCTCGCTGCCAGCGGTGCTCCAGCCTCGGGGGCGAGGGGTCATCTTGGAGGGCTATCCCACAGCATGGTTAGTCGACGCCGCCGGAACTCGGGTAGATCAGCAGTCCATCAACGAGGCGGGCGTTCCGCCTCCCACTCTCGTTGTGCTCCACCCAGGCGGCAAGGCCAGCACAACCGTCTGGTACGACAATCCCGGTGTGCCCTATCCGCCGTGTTCGACGACGACCGTCACGGCCATCCGGGTGGTACCGCCAGGACAATCAGCGAGCGTCACGGTGCACATGGAGTTTCCGGTCTGCCGCGCTCCAGGCCCTGTGGTCGGAACAACGCCGGTGACCTTGGGTCCGACCGAAAGCCCCTTCTGATCCGGCGCCGATCGAAACTAAGTCGACGGCGAGTTCGATGGCAAAGAGGCTGGGGCTATGCCGCGGCGCCTGTGTCGTGTCTGGGAATGTCGAACTCATCCTGTGACTGATGCCGGGAAACGTCCATGATTTGGGCTGCAGTCCGCAACTCCGAGTGGAAACGAACCGGTCCCCCAAGCGGAGACGACGCCGGATCCCAAAGCGGTGCCCTTTGATTCTTTGCCCACCGCAAGAGTCGCTGAAGGCTCACGGTCGACCCCCTCCTCGTTCCCCAGAAGTTCCCCTGGCTGATCTGTAAGTCGGATCATGCCCGTCGCGGGTCACCAGGACCACCATCGAGGGTCAACTTTCAGACAACTGAGCGCGGCTCATTTGGATGGATCCGGTTGGTTGGACTCAGTGTTTTTGGCTGAACACGCCCAGCGAGGTCTGGTACCCCGGCTCGGCGCCCATCGTGACGATCGGCTGGTTGAGCCGGAGCCCCCCGGTCGAGCCCGCGAAATGCGAATCGCCGAAGGTGAAGATGCCCCCGTCTGAGGCAACCAACCAGTATCCCTGGCCGGTTCCGGGAGCGACGGCCATGCCGACGATGGGCTCGTTCAGACGTTGGTTGCCGGCGGAGCCGTAGAAGTGGGCGTCTCCGAAAGTGAAGATGCCTCCGTCGGAGGCCACGAGCCAATAGCCCCTCCCGTCAAGAGTGGCTGAGATACCAACGATCGGCCGGTTCAGCCGAATATCACCCGTCGATCCCCAGAAAGATGCGTCAAAGGAGACGACCCCACCATCCGACGCGACCAGCCAGTAGCCACCCGTCG
>CAZCCS010000024.1:0-16052 GCA_964497005.1 uncultured Acidimicrobiaceae bacterium
TGGGCCCGCAGGCGATCCAGCCGAACCTCCGAAGGTCGCTTACAGCGTCGGACGCAGGGTCGGTTCGGCGGTCGTGCGCAACCGTGTGCGTAGGAGGCTTCGGGTGCTGATTCGTGAAAGCGCCGACATGTTGGCTCCCGGCGCGTACCTGGTCGGCGCAGGGCCCGAGGCGGCTTCGCTCGGGTTCGAATCATTGAGAAGCCATCTACTGCAGGCACTGGAATCATTGACAAGCCAGGACAAGGCATGAGCATTCTGACCGTCGAGGCCGGCACCACCGAGGCTGGCACCGAGGACTCCGTGGGAGTTGCCCTCGAGGCGGCCGTCGACGCTGCTTCTCTCGGCCAGCGCCGCGCGCTGCCGGTGAGGATCTTGGTTGCGCTGGTCCGTGCCTACCAGCTTTTGCGGACGGGGCGGGTTTCCCCCTGCAGGTTCACACCCACCTGTTCCGCCTACGCGATCGAGGCCTTCGAGCATCACGGTGCCCTTAAGGGGGCAGCCCTGACCGCTCGTCGCCTGGGACGCTGCCGCCCGGGAGGTCCGAGCGGCTACGACCCTGTTCCGGAATGAGAAGAACGTGATCCTTCACCTGGCCTCGCTAGTTGCGAGCACAACTACTACGGCGGCGGGGGCAGCCAAGTCGAGCGGAAGCATCCTCGACCCGATCGCGAAGCCGATCGCCGCCCTGCTCGCCACTATCTACAGCGTCATCCCCAACTACGGCGTGGCCATCCTGGTGCTCAGCGTCATCTGGATGCTCATCATCTCGCCGCTGACCCTGAAGAGCACCCGGTCGATGCTGGCCATGCAGAAGCTGCAGCCCCAGCTCAAGGCCCTGCAGGAGAAGCACAAGGACGACCGTCAGGCCTTCGCCCAGGCACAGATGGAGCTGTTCCGGGAGCACAACGTCAGCCCCTTCGGTTCCTGCCTGCCCCTGCTCCTGCCGCTGCCGGTGTTCATCGCTTTGTTCCGGGTCATTTCCGGGCTGAGTCACATCGGCAAGAACGGGGTCGCCGACCCGAAGTACCTGTCCCACAACACGCGGATGTTCAAAGACATCGTGGCGGCCCACGGGCACCTGAACGCCTTCGGTCTCGACCTGTCGCACAACGCCCTCAGCAGCCACGCCAGCATCGCAGCGGCGCTCCCCTATTGGATCCTGCTGCTGATCATGGCGGGCACGTCCTACCTGCAGACCGCTCAAACGATGTCACGCAACCCCCAGGCGGCCCAGAACCCGCAGATGCGGATGATGAAGTTCCTTCCGCTCATCTTCGTCGTGTTCTGTATCAAGTTCCCCGCCGGCGTGATTCTCTACTACGCCATGTCCAACGTCTGCCGCATCGTGCAGCAGGACCTGATGTACCGCTACGACCCGAAGGTGAAAACACTCGTGGCCGAGGAGGTGAAGGAGGTCGAGGCGATCACTAGGGACATCGACGAGCGCGGGCCCGACAGAGGCGACAAGGCACGGTCGCAGGCCCAGAAACCTCCCGCCGGGGGGGACGGGACAGGGAAGCGGATGCGTTTCCGGGATCTGCTGGCCGCGGCCGCCGAGCAGCAGCAGAAGAAGGCGCAGCCCGCCAAAAAGGAGCTGTCGAGCGGGAACTCGGGCCGATCCTCCAAACCCGCGGGTAACGGCGGGGGTGGCGGGGCCGGGGCTGGCGGGAAAGGGGCTGGGGGCGACAGTGGGACCGACGCCAAGGCCAGTTCGTCCTCGAAGCCCAATCCCCGACAGCCCAATTCGGGACAGCCGAATTCAGGACAGGCAGGGGAGTCGCAGCCGCCCGCCTCCCGGAACGGATCCCCTCAAAGCGGGGGCTCATCGAACGGAGCCAAGGCAAACCGGCCGGGGACGAACGGCCAGCGGGGTGGAACCCGCCCGCGTGCGGGCGGCCGGCGGAACCGCAAGAGGCGAGGAAGGTAAGGAACCGATAGATGGAGTGGGTTGAGACCACTGGACGCAGCCTCGAGGAGGCAAAAGAAGCGGCCCTGGACCAGCTAGGCGTCGACGAGGTCGACGCAGAGTTCGAGGTTTTGGAAGAACCGCGGGCTGGATTGTTCGGCCGCGTGCGCGGCGAGGCTCGTGTCAGAGCTCGCGTGCGGCCGACAGCTCCACGCCCAAAGGAGGACCGGCGAGACCGCCGGCGCCGAGGACGTGCGGGAGGCGACGCCTCGCGCAGCGACACGGCTGGAGGAGTGGCGGTCGCCGAAGAGGGCGACAGCGACAGGGGTGGCAGCGCGGGCCGTCCCGGCACCGAAGCGGCGGCAGAGCCCGGTGAGACCGCTGGTCGCGCCGCTTCGTCGGGCGATCGCAGGCGCGGTCCCGGATCTTCGGGCGATGAGGAGCGCCGGGGCAACGGCTCACGGGATGGGGCTGCAGACACCACGGACTCGGGAACTGCCGAATCAGGGACCGGAGCGAGGCGGAGGCGCGGTCGCCGGCGCGGCGCAGGGGCCGGCGGCGGTACTGGCGGTACTGGCGGTACTGGCGGTGCCGGCGGTGCCGGCGGTGCTGGTCGTGGTGGCGGTGCTGGCGGGGTCAGTGGGGCCGGAGTTGAGGGTTCGCCGGCCGGCTCGTCCGCAATCAATAACGGCCCAGGCACTCGCGACCTGGAAAGTTCTTCAAACAACGGGAGGGGAAACATGTCGGTGGATGTTCCGCTGGACGATCAGGGCAGGGTCGCTGAGGAGTTCCTCAAGGCGTTGACCTCCGAGTTCGGGCTCGATGCCACGGTGAGGGTCACCACCTCGAATGAAGACGAAGAGGTGAAGCTCGACCTGACGGGATCAGAGCTCGGCCTTCTGATCGGTCCGAAAGGCGCGACCCTCCTGGCCCTGCAGGAACTGACCCGAACGGTGGTGCACCACCAGACCGGGGCCGGCAACGGCCGGATCCTGGTCGACGTCGGCGCCTACCGGCAAAAGCGCTCCGAAGCCCTCGCCCGATTCGCCCAGGAGGTGGCCGCGAAGGTGAAGGAATCCGGCTCGGCAACGGCGCTCGAGCCCATGGCCGCGCCCGACCGCAAGGTGGTCCATGACGCCCTCACGGACATCGAGGGGGTCTCGACGGTTTCCGAGGGGGAAGAACCTCGCCGGCGGGTGGTAATCGTTCCGGCCGAAGCGGCCAGCAGCTAGGCACCCTGCAGCCGGTCCCCCTAACCCTCGACCCCGAGCACAGGGGCCGCCTTGAGGAGACTCTGAGCAAGGCGCAGATCCTGGGCTTTCTCGGCCCAGGGCCGGTACCGCCTCACGTGGACCGGGCGCTCGATCTGTCGCACGCCGTGCCCAAGGCGCCGCTCAAAGCGATCGACCTGGGCAGCGGAGCCGGAGTGCCCGGCCTGCCCCTTGCCCTGTTATGGCAGGACACGGAGTGGGTCCTGCTTGACGGCAGCACCCGGCGATGCGCCTTTCTGGAAGAGTCAGTCTCGGAGTTGGGCCTCGCAGGCAGAGTCCGGGTGGTCTGCTCCCGGGCCGAGGAGGCTGGCCGCACCGACCTCCGGGCCGGGTTCGATTTCGCTGTGGCGCGCAGCTTTGCGGCCCCGGCCGTCACGGCCGAGTGCGGTTCGCCGTTTCTCGAGGTGGGTGGCGTTCTGGTCGTCGCCGAGCCGCCCGGTGGAAGCCCACAGCGCTGGGACCCGGCGGGAGTAGCGCAACTTGGCATGGAGCTCGCGGCGACGTCGGGCTCTCCGACGGCACACCAGGTCCTCCGCCAGGTAATACCCTGCCCCGCCAAGTACCCCCGAAGAGTAGGGATCCCCGCCAAGCGGCCTCTCTTCTGAGAGGGGGGTTTGTTTCACGTGAAACTCTCATCAGTGACTAGAGGGTGCTTGCCTCGCGCGGTTCCCATGACCGATGATGGGCGGGTGAGTGAGCCAGACGACCTCCGATCTCGTGCAAGCTCGATCTTTGAGCGCCTGAGGCACGGAGGCGACTCAGACTCTGGCTCCGAAATCGCCCCCGAAATCGCCCCCTCCGGCAGCGAAGATCCTCCCGATCCGGAGCTTTCGGCAAGCCCGGCGCCCGAACCGGCGGGTCTGGCGCCGGCTGATCCGCCGGCTCCTGAGAGTTCAGGGCTCGGAAAGGGCGCCAACCCGGGCGCGAAGGAGCTTCTCATAGGTGCCGACCCGGTGCCCCCGCCGGCGGAGCCGCCTTGGGAATCGACGGAGATCGCGCCGGTCCCTATGGCCAAGGGCGACATGGCCACGTCGGACCAACCCGGAGAAGGAGCGAATGGATTGGGGCGAGTTCATGAAGCCCTGGCAAGCATCGGCGACGAAGACATCGACTTCGCGGAGGCCGAGGTCGGGAACCGCCATCCCGGTGCCCGTGCGCATCCGCTCCCTCGACGGTTCGCCATCGCCAACCAGAAGGGCGGCGTCGGCAAGACGACCACCGCCGTCAACCTGGGTGCCGCACTGGCCGAACTCGACTACCGAGTGCTCGTTGTGGATCTCGACCCACAGGGAAACGCAACGACCGGCCTCGGCATCAACGGTCGAAACTTAGACGCCTCGATCTACGATGTCATCCTTCACGACGTGCCCGTTGAGGACGTCATCGAGCCGACCACACTTCGCAACCTGTTCGTCGTCCCGGCAACGATCGACCTGGCCGGCGCAGAGATCGAGCTGGTGCCGGTATTCAGCCGGGAGCTCCGTCTCCGGCGAGCGCTGGAAAGCGTGGCTCAGGACTTCGACTTCGTGTTGATCGACTGCCCACCGTCGCTCGGTCTGCTCACCGTGAACGGCCTGGCTGCTGCGGGTGAGGTAGTGGTGCCCATCCAGTGCGAATACTACGCCCTGGAAGGACTCGGCCAGCTGCTCCGAAACGTCGCGCTCGTGAAGGCGAACCTCAACCCAGACCTGGACGTGAGCACGATCATCCTCACCATGTACGACGCTCGGACCCGTCTGGCCGAGCAGGTCGTCGATGAAGTTCGCCAGCACTTTGGAGACAAGGTCTGCCGAAACGTGGTGCCGAGGACCGTCCGGCTCTCCGAGGCGCCGTCGTTCGGGCAGCCGATCATCGTCTTCGATTCGTCGTCGAGAGGTTCTATCGCCTACAGGGAGTTGGCCAAGGAGGTGAGTGGTGGCGCGCCGCAGCGGGTTAGGTAGGGGACTTGGGTCCCTGATCCCCACCGAGGTCATGGGGGACAAGTCGTCGGCTCTGCTGGAGATTCCGGTTGTGTCGATAAGGGCGAACACCCACCAACCGAGGTCCAACTTCGACGAGGAGACCTTGGCCGCGCTGACCGCTTCGGTGCGAGAGGTGGGGATTCTGCAGCCGGTCCTGGTAAGGACCGTAGGTGAGGGGTCGTACGAGCTCGTCGCCGGCGAGCGCCGCTGGAGGGCGGCGAAACGCGCCGGGCTTCAGACGATCCCGGCGATAGTGCGCGACGTGTCGGACCTGCAGAGCGTCGAACAGGCCCTGGTAGAGAACCTGCATAGAGAGGACCTCAATCCTCTGGAGGAGGCGGGCGCTTATCAGCAGCTGATCGAGGACTTCGGCCTCACCCACGAGCAGCTGTCGGTCCGGGTCGGCAAGAGTCGCGCCGCTATCACCAACACCCTTCGGCTGTTCCAACTCCCTCCCACCGTCCAGAAGCTTGTCGGTGAGGGTCAGCTGAGCGCCGGCCACGCCCGGGCGTTGCTCGGTACCCCCGACCGGGCTTTCCAGGAATCACTCGCCCGGAAGGCGGTGGCGGAGCAGATGTCGGTTCGAGCAGTCGAGGACGCAGTCAGACAGCGCAACGAGCTCGGGGGTTCGGCGTCGGGCGGAATGGCCAGCCGTCAGGCCAAACTCCGCCCACCCGGCGTCCTCGAGTTGGAGGACCTGTTGTCGAGCCATCTGGACACCCGGGTAAAGGTCGACCTAGGCGCCAAACGCGGCCGGGTCGTGATCGAGTTCGCCACCCTGGAGGACCTCGAGCGCATCTACCGGGTCATGACTGAGCCGCCCGAGGGTTAACGGGCCGCCTCCCGAGGACTAGCGGGGCCGCCGGCCCCGAGTTCAATCGAACAGCTGACGACCTACCCTCAACCGGTGGCTGAGAGTCGCTCGGGCTCTACCTCTTCCACAGACTGTGGTTAAAGGTGTGGACAGCCGGCGGCGGCGAGTCAGCGCCTTTTGTGCAACACGATTCGTCTGCCCCGGGGTTTAGTGCGAATCGACACGCTCGTAGGCCCCACACGAGGTTGCACTAAAGGGCCGGTAGGGCGCACCATCACCTCACAGGTACGGGTGCAGCTCCTGTAGCAACTGGCCCTTGCCCTTCGCACCCACGATGCGGATCTGGGGCTCCCCATCCTTGAACAAGATCATGGTGGGGATGCTCATTACATCGAACCTGCGGGCCAACTCGAGGTTCTCGTCGATGTTGACCTTCCCCAGACGCAGCTTGCCGGCCTGATCCTCGGCAATCTCGTCGAGGATCGGGGCGACCATCTTGCACGGGCCGCACCACTCAGCCCAGAAGTCAACCAAAACCGGCTCTGCTGACGACTTGATCTCCTCATCGAAGGTCTGGTCGGTCAGCGTCAACTCCTGCTGCGCCACTCTTATCGCCTTCCTAAACGGGCGGGTCCTTCCCGCACGTACACAACTAGCAACCCGTCCAGAACCGGTTCCATTCCTGATCGTGACGTCAGGAACAAACTCGTTGACGTGTCAATAGTCCTACGAGTGGTGGTTCGCCTCGAGCCAGCGCTCGGCGTCGATCGCCGCCATGCAGCCGGTGCCGGCGGCAGTGACAGCTTGGCGGTACGTATGGTCCTGGACATCGCCACATGCGAACACGCCTTCGACGTTCGTGGCCGTCGAATCGTTCGCCGTGATGATGTACCCGGCCTCGTCCATGTTCAACTGGCCCGCGAACAGGTCGGTGTTCGGGGCATGTCCTATCGCCACGAACAGACCGCTGACGGGAAGGTACGACTCCTCGTTGGTGGCCGTGTTGCGCAGGTGCAAACCGGTCACCTTGCTGTCCCCGTCGACCCCGGTGACGACCGTGTCCCAAACGAATCGGATCTTGGGGTTTTTGAACGCACGGTCCTGCATGATCTTCGATGCCCGGAGCTCCTTACGACGGTGGATGACCGTCACGGTCTCGCCGAACTTGGTAAGGAAGATGGCCTCCTCCAGGGCGGAGTCGCCGCCTCCGACGACAGCGATGTCCTGGCCACGGAAAAAGAACCCGTCACAGGTAGCGCACGTCGAGACGCCCCGGCTCAGCAATCTTTGCTCCGACTCCAGGCCGAGCATCAACGATCTCGCCCCGGTGGACACGATCACGGACCGAGCCCGGAACTCGAGCTCCTCGCCGCTCGAGGGGTCGCTCGCCCACACTCGGTAAGGTCGCTCGGAGAAATCGACTCGGGTGGCCTTGGTGGTGAGGTACTCCGCGCCGAACCGGGCAGCCTGGGCGCGCATGCTGCCCATCAGCTCCGGGCCGGCGAGACCTTCAATGAAACCCGGGAAGTTCTCGATGTCTGATGTCAGCATGAGCTGGCCGCCGGGCTGATCGCTTGTCGACGAGGGCTCCCCCTCGATAACCAGGGGGGAAAGGTTGGCCCTGGCGGCATAGATCGCCGCGGTCAGGCCTGCGGGGCCTGACCCGACGATGATCACATCTCTTACGTCTGCTTCGTTCTTGATTTCAACTACCTCCGAGCAGTTCTTCTCCGCCAGGCAAACGCTCCGGCGGCAAGGAATATTGCAGCCGCGGCGGCGTAGACCGTCCACACCCGGCGGGCGTAAGGGTCGTAGGGGAGGTAGTCGTCCAACAGCCTGACCATGCCGATCACCGTGAGAACGAAGGCGCCGGCTCCGAGACACCCCGCGACCAAACCAAATATGAGGGCCTGCGCTGCCTTGATGACGGGAACGGCCGTCTTGTCCCGCACCGAGGACACGACCGAGTCGATCCGGTCCACAACATCGTCGGTCCAGTCGCGGTCCGCCGGCGGCGCGTGGGTCTGATCAGCCATGAAAAGCAGCATAGCGATCACCCGCAGACGGGCCCCCGGCGCAGTAGCTTCGCCGGGTGGCCCGAGTAGTGCTCGCCCTGCTTGCGGGGGCGGCGCTCGCGGTGCTCGCTGCGGTGACCGTCGGCGAGTACCCGCTCAGCGCAGCGGATATCTGGTTGGCCGCGTTGATAGTTCCCGCCCTCGTTGGTGGGGTGATGTCGGCGATCGGTCGGCGCCCCCGAGCCCTGTGGGTGGCCGCCGGTCCATTGGCCGGAGGCTCCGTCGGGTGGGGTATAGGCATCTCGACCACCTGGGGCATCGAGCCGGTCCCGGCAGATGCCTGGTTGGCTCTCGCAGCAGCGGCGTTGTGGCCGATCGGCTGGGGGCTTGTCGTCTTCCGGCCAGCGAGCCAGGTCAGATCAGCGGATCGACAGCTCCGCGATGCGAGCCCCGTCCGAGGGCCCGAGGTTGGTGATCCATAGCAACACCCACTGGCCCCGTCTCGGTCCGAGGTTGAACGTCGCGTTCCCCGATGCGACATCGGATCTGGTGTCGGTCGGCGTGCCCCACTCGGTGACCGGGCGCCCGGACGGAATGTCGGAGCTGGCCACGAATGTCTGTGCCGACCAGCCCGATGTGGGCGACGTCACGACGAGTTGATGTCCCTGCTCGGCCGAATCGAGTTGTATCGCGAGACCGATGCCGGGATAGAGGTTCCCGAACGTGGCGCTGCTGTACTGGTCGGTCGGCCAGAAGGTGGAAACATTGCCGTCAAAGGTGAACCGGGTCATCGTCGGGTTATCCGGCGGTCGCGCGGTGGTGGTCATGAAAACGACCACGTTGTCGACTTTCGGGACCGCAGCAGCCGGCGGGGCAGCGCCACTCGGCGGGCCCGACTTGTGGCGGGCGGACCCGGCGAGCACCGCTGCGGCAGTCACCGCGCCAACAACTACGAGGCTGGCGACCACGAGACCGACCTTCCGGCCCGTGCTGCCTGCTCGGCTCGGCGAAGACGGGGCATCTTGGGACCCGAAGGGATCGGTGGAAGGACCGTCACGGCGAAGAGCGAGGGTGCCGTCCGAGAGGTCGGCAAGCGAGGGTCGTCTCGTCGGCCCTGTACGACTCGCTGCTGGTGATCCGGATCCGTTATTTCCGGTGGTGCTGGTCGTGGCGGAGGATCCATCGAGTACGGATGGGTTCCCGACCGGGTTGACGACCGTGCGGGTACCAGCCCTTGCTGTGGCTTCGTCTACCCGGGCTCGGGCGCTCACGGCCGAAGGCGGCAGCGATACCCGCGATGAGCGCCCCTTGCCGCTAGGCGCCGGACCGAGCGCATCGAGCCGCTCGCGGAGCGCCGCGGCAGAGAGGACCCGTTTGTCAGGGTCCTTCGCGAGTAGGTCGTTGACCAGACGCTCGAGGCCGCTGGGGGCCCCATGTACCCGAGAAGAAAGCTTGGGGATCCGGTCGTTCAGATGCGCGAGAGCTGTCGCCATGTCGGTGGTGCCGCTGTACGGCGGATCCCCGGTAAGCATCTCGAAAAGGACCACGCCCAGCGAATAGATGTCCGCCCGTGCGTCCGGCTCCTCACCGCGGATCTGCTCGGGGCTGAGGTACTTGGGTGTGCCAAGGACCGTTCCCGTCCGGGTGAGGTCGGCACCCAGACCTTCACTGGCCTTGGCGATCCCGAAGTCGGTGACCTTCACCCTTACACCGCCCCAACCGTCGTCGAGCAACAGCACGTTGGCGGGTTTGATGTCTCGGTGGACCAGCCCCGCCATGTGGGCATCCGCGAGGGCGTCCGCGATCTGTCGGGCGATGGTAACGGCCAGCCAGACGTCGAGGGCTCCGTGCTCGCTCAACAACTGGCGGAGGGTTTCCCCTCGCACCAACTCCATGACTATGTACGCGGTGCCGTCATCGATGCCGGTGTCGTAGGTCGCCACAACACACGGATGCGCGATGCGCGCCGCGGTGACCGCCTCACGGCGGAACCGCTCGAGAAAGACTCCGTCGGTCGCCAAGTGAGCCTGCAGGAGTTTCACCGCCACCGGGCGGCTCAGCACCTCGTCGTGACCCTCCCAGACCTCGGCCATGCCGCCTCGAGCCACCGGCGCGACCAGTCGGTAGCGTCCGCCAAGGCTGCGACCGGGTCTTATGGAACTGGTCGGGTCGGGACCGGGCACGGGCTCCAAGGGTACCTCCGGGCCGGTCCCCCTCCCGGTCAGGGAACCCCAGAAGCTGCTTGGTTCAGGCGGGTATCCAGGCCACGCCGATGGCGCCAGGGCCGGCGTGGCTTCCTATGACCGGACCAACCTCGCCGACCAGAATCCTCTCGCTGGGCTGAACGCCCTCGAGCATCGACAAGAACGAATCCATGTCGGGGGCGTCGGCGCTGAACATGGCCATGCTCGAAATCCGGCCGGCGGAACGCGTCTTCTCCGCGACGTAGCGCAGGGCCTTGCCACGGGTGCGTTGCCTCGATTCCGGTTCCACCACGCCATCGCGTACCTGGATGACAGGCTTGATGGACAGCATGGTCCCGAGAAACGCCTGGGCCCCCCCGATCCGGCCGCCCTTCTTCAGGTTCTCCAAGGTGTCGATGACTCCGAGCAGGTGCATACGGGACGCGGCGCTCTCTGCGGCCTGGGCCACCTCGTCCAGCGACGCACCCGCGGCGGCCTTCTTGGCCGCCTCGATCGTTATGAGGCCCTGACCGAGCGTTACGTTGAGCGAGTCGACGACCTTCACGGGGAGGCGGCCCTCCAACTCGTCCGCCGCCTGCCGCGCGGCCTGGATCGTCGCCGACATCTTCGACGAGAGATTGACGCAGACGACGCCGGAGGCTCCTTCGGCTGCCATCTTCTCGAAAGCCTCCTTGAACTGGCCTGGCGACGGGGCGGAAGTCTCGGGCAGCCCGCTGAAGCCGGCGCACTTGGCCCAGAACTCCTTGGTGGACAGCTCGACCCTGTCGACGAACTCCTCCGAACCGAATCGGATGCGAAGCGGCACCAGCCCGATGCCGAGCTCATTAACGATTTCGTCGGGCAGGTCGCAGGCGGTGTCGGTTACAACTCGAACGCCGGCCATGGCTCCCCCCTAGAGGAAGTTTTTGGGTCCCGGAACTTCCGGGCCGAAAGGTTTGGACCTTAGAGGCGCCCGAAAGGTGACAAGCGCTGAGCGAGGTTAGGTTCGTGGCCTCGCCGCGCTTAGGTCCGTGTGGTGGGTGACGGCGAGTCGTCCTCCCTGCGGTAGCCAGGCGGAGGGTTGTCGAAGAACTCCCGCACGACGGGGTCGTCGGACAGCTGAGGCTCGTCGAAGGTCGGGGGAGGCACCAGCTTCCGGGCGCGGCGGCCGTGCCGGAGGTCGCGCGCCCACCAGATCCCCAGCGAGGCGACCGCAAGCACAATGAGGATCACCCCAACGTTCGACACCGCAGTGCTTCGCACTGTGTCGCGGTTCAGTGCCAGCAGCCGAACGCCGCCGGCGCTGTACAGGGACACATCCAGGGGAAAGACACCAGAGGACCTGGTTTCGACCGGGACCTTGATGGTGGTGTTCTGGCCGACCAGGGTCAGCTCGCAAGTCTCGCTCGTGGGGGTCGGCACGGTGCAGTGACCGCTCCCCGGATCGAACGGACGGAAGATGAGACGCTGGCTGCTGAGCCGCAACTCGACCTTCGCCTTGGCCCCGCCGGCAGAGAGAATGGTCAGCGGAATCTGCCCCTTGGTCGCGGTAAGGGTTATGGAAGATGACCCGGGCAGCTTGACATTGTCCAGCTCCCGGCTCGCCTCGCGGTTCACCGCGGCGAGGAGGGCCTTGCGCTGTGACTCCGAGATGGCACTGGACTCGGCGACCAGCAGTTGGTTCTGAATCTCGGTTACGAGCGTGGTGAACCCCGGAGTGTCAGGGGGAAGGAGGCCTTGTAGCGCGTCGACCGCCTGGCGCTGCTTCTTTATGCTCGCCGCATCGGTGGACAGTCCTGCCGGTGCCGGGGGAGAGGTCCCGACCTGATTGGACCCTCCCCCCGACTGACCGCCGTTCCCGGCCGATCCCCCAACGACCGCGCCCGAGCCGTCACCCGACGACGGGGGTCCGCTTCCCGAGCCGGCCGAGGCCCCGTTCGACGCCGAACTGTTCGATGCATTGGTCCCGTTGTTCGAATTGCTCAGATTCCGTTGGACCTGCGAGGACTTCACCTGCTGGAACAGCCCCGAAACTGTGACCGCTTGCAGCAACGGGTGGCCGGACAACCCCGAAAGCAGGGTGTCCACGAACGTCCTATCGGCAGACCACTTGGCCGGCGGGAGCACCGCGACACCCCGTGGCAGTCCGGGCGTTTCGACCTGGATCATCGAGAGTTCGGCCAGCAGGCGGGTCGCAGCAAGAACGCTTCCGCCGTCGGTGGTGAAGTCCGCCGACAGTGCCGGATCGGCGGCGTACACGTTCACGGTGGTGCCGCCTTTGTCGGGAGAACTGAGCTTGGTCGGAAGGGCGAACGTCGTCTGCCGAGAGGACGCCGGCAGGGGGCTCAGGTCCGAGTCGGGGACCACCAGATTGTTCATCCCCAAGCCCGTCAGCGCGCCGAGGGTCGCCGGATCCACCGGCCCGTTGACCACCCAAGCGCCGGTATCCGGCCTCGAACCGAAAACCTTCCCCATCGTCGACGCCCCCACGTCCATCTGTTGGGCAAACTCGGCTCCCAGGCCAGCCGAGAACATGTCGTTCATCGATACCGGCGCATACGTTTCGGGGAGCATCTGGTCAGACGACCTCGCAAGCGACGAAATCGTTGCCAGCGTGGCCTTGTCGGCGGCTGTCCCCGAGGCGAGGGAGTCCAGAGTCTGAGGCGAAACGGCGAGACTCGCCGGCACGTCGGTGTGGGCACCGAGCGCCTGGGCGACCTGGGAAAGCCTGGTGGAGTTGTCCGTCGTCACGGGTTGAAGCTGGCCCTCCGGCCCCACGTTCGGAGGAGCGTTAACCGGGATCACCAGCCCGACCGACAGGCGCGGGAAACTGGTCACGGAGGGATCGCCCGCCGCGAACACCAGGAAGGTCGTCAGCGGCTTGCCCAAAGGAGCCCCGTTTTGATCGGCGAGGCTGACCTGAAGCGGCAAAACGCCGCTCCCGCTCGGTGCACTGAAGGCCGGCAGAGACCCTGCAGGCGGTGGCTGGGAGGAGTCGACGGGGATGCTCACGTCGAACCCGCCGAGCGGGTCGACCGGCAACTGGCTGAGCGGTTCGGCCTGTGCGTACCTGACGAACCCCGGGACATGCCCCGCCGTCGCGTTCTCGAAGTCGGTGCGGGTGGTCAGCCGGCTGAAAACTTGGATGGACAGCTTGTCGGCCGACGTGTCGGCGGCGCTGATCTGCAGCCGTAACTGGAATGTTTGACCCGGGGTTACCCACGGCGATTGGGCGAGCACGGCGATGGCGTTCTGCCCGCTGGAAACCCCTGCCGCCGAAGCTGCTGCTCCAGGGCTGCTATCCCCCCACGCCAGTCCGGGGACCGCGCCGGCGAAGACCACCATGAGCGCGGCGAGCACAACCGGCCGTCGCACCCCCGCAGCACCGCTCATTGCAAACCGGCCGACAGCACCGAAAGCCCGACCGGCTCTTCCGTGAACCCGGTGGCCAGGTAGAGCGACAGGGCGGCGTCGTTGCCGACCTGGGTGTTCACTATCGCCCGGGTCGCGCCGCCGGCGGCCAACCAGTGCAATCCGTCGAGGAGCAGTCGCCGGCCGGTCCCGGCCCGTTGCTGGTCGGGCGTCACGGCCAGTCGTTGTACGAAACCGCGAGTTCCAGAGCGGCCGCACACCGCGTAGCCGGCGACCCCACGGTCTGCCGCGACAGCCATCCGAAAACGTCTCACCGGCGTGGCCCGCAGCGAGTCCGCCAACCCCGCCGAGTCGAGCTGCCAGAACGGAGGAAACGCCGACGCATCCACCGCCAACACCTCCGGTTTCCGCCAACGGGGCACCTTGCGCAACGGCAAGCCGGGCGGAACGTCGGGAAGGACAGCGGTCAGATCGATCCCCAGAAGGTGAAGCCGCTCCGCCACATCGAAACCCGCGGCCAGGAAGCCGGCCTGCTCCAATGGTGAGAGCGCGGCGGTGACCACCCGCTTGAACCCCCGACCGGCGAGCGTATCGAGGCAGCGTCGCACGAACTCCGCCGACGGAAGCGGAGAACTCGGCAGCGGGGTGATGTACGCGACCTGCTCGTCGCCTCGCCAGCGGCCGGCACGGGCACTCTCACGGCCCCAACTGATCACGTCGGCGGGCGCGGCGCTCACGGGGCC
Source organism: uncultured Acidimicrobiaceae bacterium (assembly GCA_964497005.1). GTDB lineage: Bacteria > Actinomycetota > Acidimicrobiia > Acidimicrobiales > Palsa-688 > DASUWA01. The sequence continues at coordinate 14,266 of CAZCCS010000024.1, forward strand.
TCCACGCTACTTCGCCAAAGGTCCGCGAACCGGTCGTAGCCTGGACCAACGATGCCCCCTGTCTCGATGTCTGCTGTGCCTGTGCTCGTCGAGATGCACCCGGCCTGCAACGACCACGACCCCGGCCGGCACCACCCCGAACGCAGCGAACGGCTATCCGCAGTGCTTCAAGGCCTGGAACCGGCGTTTCGAGCCGGAGCCGCAAAACAAGTGCAGCCTCGGCCGGCCACCCGTGAGGACCTCATCCGGGTGCACGATCCGGTCACCGTCGACACGCTCGAGGAGTTCTGCCTCAGCGGCGGGGGCCACATCGATGCCGACACCGCAGCATGGCCCGCCTCGTGGCCTGCGGCTCTCGCGGCGGCGGGCGCGGGGCTGGACGCTATCGAGCGCCTTTCCGCCGGCGAGGCCGATGCTGCTTTCATCGCTGTCCGCCCGCCGGGCCACCACGCCACGGCCACCCAGGCGATGGGCTTCTGCCTGTTAAACAACGTCGCGGTCGCCGCAGGCTTCCTCGCCGACGCCGGCGAGAGGGTCCTGATCGTCGACTTCGACGCGCATCACGGGAACGGAACTCAGGACATCTTCTACAACGATCCCCGGGTGGTTTACGTGTCACTGCACCAATGGCCGCTTTATCCCGGTACGGGCAGACTCGACCAAATTGGCGCCGGCGCCGGGGAGGGGACGACCATCAACGTGCCGGTGCCAGCGGGAGCAACGGGAGACGTCTACCTGGCGGCGATCGACGAGGTGATCGAACCCGTCGCCGAGCGGTTCCGGCCGACCTGGCTGATGATCTCGGCGGGGTTCGACGGGCACAGGGCGGATCCGTTGACTGACCTGGGGCTCACCTCGGGCGACTTCTCCGACATGACGGCCCGCCTGTGCGCTCTGGTACCGCCCGGCCGGCGTTTGGTGACCCTGGAGGGCGGCTACGACCTGGACGCGCTTGCGGCCTCGACGGAGGCTTGCGTCGCCGCACTGTCGGGGCAACCCCTGCGACCCGACCCCGCGAGCTCCGGCGGTCCTGGCCGGCACGTCGTCAAGGCCGCCCGTGACTTGCATGTAGAAGGACGCTAAAGGGGAAAAAGACGGCGGACGCGCGGTGGTCGCTCTTTTTCCGACTCAACCTCGACGCTCGCAAACCCGATAGCCCGATCGATGCTGGATTTGCAGGCCGTACTCACCCATGTGATCGAGGTTGGTGGGTCCGACCTTCACGTGAAGGGCGGCTCCCCGCCGCGGGTGCGCGTCAACGGCGACCTGCGCCCGACCCCGTTCCCTCCGGTGGAGCGGACTGAGGTGGAAGAGTGCCTTCGCGTCATCATGCCTGTCGACCGGATCGAGGAGTTTCATCGGACTGGTGAGGCAGACTTCTCGGTTTCGGTCGACGGCATGGGACGGTTCCGTGGCAACGCTTTCCGGCAGCGGGGCAGCGCGGCGATGGTGCTGCGGCGGGTGCTTCCCCAGGCGATGTCCGTGCTGGACCTGGGCTTGCCGCCGATCGTGACCCGGCTGGCGGAGGAACCCCGGGGGATGGTGCTCGTGACCGGCCCCACCGGCTCGGGGAAGACGACCACTTTGGCGGCCATGATCGACCACATCAACCAGACCCGTTCGGCGAACGTGATCACGATCGAGGACCCGATCGAGATCCTGCACCCCGACAAGCGGTCGGTGGTCTGCCAGCGGGAGATCGGCACCGACACGCGTGACTACGCCCAAGCGATGCGCCGGGTTCTGCGGCAGGACCCCGACGTCATCCTGATCGGCGAGATGCGCGA
>CAZCCS010000025.1:0-3818 GCA_964497005.1 uncultured Acidimicrobiaceae bacterium
GTTCGGCAGGCACATCCACGGTCGGGACTCGATCGTGTTGTCGGTTCATCCCCACAACGACCGCGGCACCGCGGTCGCGGCCGCCGAGCTCGCACAACTGGCCGGCGCTGATCGAGTCGAAGGAACCTTGTTCGGCAACGGTGAGCGCACCGGCAACGTCGACGTGGTCAACCTGGCGATGAACCTCTTCTCCCAGGGGGTCGACCCGAAGCTGGACATCCACGACATCGACGCGCTGCGCAGGATCGCCGAGTACTGCAACCGCCTGCCTGTCCATCCGCGCCATCCCTACGTCGGCGACCTCGTCTACACCGCCTTCTCGCACCAGGACGCGATCAAAAAGGGAATGGACGCGCTCCCCGAGGACTACGAGACGTGGGAGGTTCCCTACCTCCCCATCGACCCGAAGCACGTGGGCCGCACCTACGAAGCCATCATCCGGGTCAACAGCCAGTCCGGCAAGGGCGGGGTCGCCTACCTGATGGACGCGGAGCATGGCCTCGACCTCCCCCGCAAACTGCAGGTCGAGTTCTCCAAGAAGGTGCAGGCGATCACCGAGGCGAGCGGTACCGAGATCAAGCCCGGCGAGCTGTGGGACGTGTTTGCCACCACCTATCTGCCCGACGACGCGGGAATCCGGCTCATCTCGACGGAGGTTTCCTCAGCAGGGGAAAAAGGGACCTCGGTCGTCGCCCAGGTGCTCGTCGATGGGGCTCACCGGACGATCTCGGGGCACGGGAACGGGCCGGTGGATGCTCTCGTGCACGGACTGCAGTCGGAACTGGGCGTGGAGCTCGCGGTCGAGGACTACCACCAGCACGCTCTGACCGCGGGAAGCGAAGCGTCCGCCGCCGCCTACGTCGAGGTGACCGCCGCCGGCGGAGAACGGGTGTGGGGTGTCGGCATCGACTGCAGCACCCTCGACGCCTCCCTCGAAGCGGTCATCAGCGCTGCGAATCGGATCCGCAAACCCCAGTAGTCTTGAACGGCCATGTCGACCCAGCCCATCGAAGAGCAGGGCCCTCCGCGGGGTCACGTACGGATCGTCTACCAGGGACCGGTCGCGCCGCACTGGCGGGTCGACTCGGACTTCGGTGATCGTGCCCTGATCGAGGAGTTCCGCCAGCGCGCGCTCGCACGCCTCCTGCTCCTGCCCCCGCACGACCCGCAGTTCCGGCGAAACCGAGAGCGGGTCGTCCGCGACGCGGAACGGGAGAACCTCATCCTCGACTGGGATCTCGGTCAGCCCGAAGACGACAGTCAAGGGGGCTGACCGGTGGTCAGGACCTCCGAAACGTCGGTCGAGCGGGGGGTGCTCGACGGCACGGAGGCCGAAGCCCCCACAACTCGGTACATCAACAGGGAGATCTCGACCCTCGACTTCGATTCGCGCGTCCTCGCGCTGGCGGAGAACCAGGAGCTCCCGCTGCTCGAGAGGGTCAGGTTCCTGGCGATCTTCAGCAGCAACGTGGACGAGTTCTTCCAGGTCCGAGTTGCCGGTCTGAAGGACCAGCAGGCTGCCGGCCTTTCCGGTACCGCCCCGGACGGTTTGTCAGTCTCAGAACAGCTGAAGGCGATACGGGAGCGGACCGAGCAGCTCATCGAGCGCCGGCGGGTGGCTTTCCACGAGCAGGTGATGCCGCAACTCGCCGAGCACGGCTTGGAGTTCGTCTCGTTCGAGAGCCTTGACGACCAGGACCGCGCGTGGGTTGAAAGGGTCTTCTCCGAGAGGATCTTCCCCGTCCTGACCCCGCTGGCAGTCGACCCGGGGCACCCTTTTCCTTATATATCCAACCTGTCGCTGAACCTGGCCGTAATTGTCCGCGATCCGGTCGGCGGCGAGAGGCGATTCGCCCGGGTGAAGGTCCCGCCCGTGCTGCCGGGGCTGCTGGCCATGCCCGACGGCCACAGGTTCGTGGTGCTGGAGCAGGTGATTGCGGCGCATCTGGCGTCGTTGTTTCCAGGGATGGAGATCGAGAGCTTCTACGCGTTCAGGGTGACCCGAAACGCCGACCTCACCCTCGAGGAGGAAGAGGCTGACGACCTTCTCGAGGCAGTGGAGATGGAGTTGCGGCGCCGGCGGTTCGGGCGGGCGGTGCGCCTCGAGGTCGAGTCGACCATGTCCGACGAGGTACGGACGCTTCTTGTCCGGGAACTCGACCTTCTTGCCGACGACGTGTACGACGTCGAGGGACCGCTCGACCTGACCGCGCTGTGGGTGCTCTACGGGCTCGACCGTCCCGAGCTGAAGGACGAGCCGTTCTCGCCGGTCACGCCGGCGCGGCTGTCGGGTACCGACGGTGAGCCGGTCGACATCTTCGCCGCGATCCGGCAGGGCGACATCCTGGTGCAGCACCCTTACGAAAGCTTCAGCGAGTCGGTCGAGGCGTTCGTGACCCAGGCGTCGCGCGACCCCGACGTCCTCGCGATCAAGCAGACCCTGTACCGAACGTCAGGTGACAGCGCGATCGTGCGGGCGTTGATCCGGGCGGCCGAGAGAGGCAAGCAGGTCGCCGCGCTGGTCGAGTTGAAGGCCCGCGGTGACGAGGCCGCGAACATCGGATGGGCGAAGGCGTTGGAGCAGGCGGGCGTGCACGTCGTCTACGGGTTGGTGGGGCTCAAGACCCACTCGAAGACGTCGCTTGTTATCCGACAGGAGGGCGACGGCATCCGGCGTTACTGCCACATCGGGACGGGGAACTACAACGCCACCACCGCCCGCATGTACGAGGACATCGGCATGCTCTCCGCCGACGACGAGCTCGGTAACGACCTCACCGACCTGTTCAACTACCTGACCGGCTACAGCCGCCGCTTCGATTACCGGCGGATCGTCGTGGCGCCGGCGACGCTTCGGTCGCGGATCATCGAGCTGATCCAGAGGGAGGCGTTGTTCGGGTCTCGGGGCCGGATCGTCTGGAAGCTGAACAACGTTGTCGACAAGCGGGTGATCGACGAGCTGTACAAGGCGTCGCAGGCCGGTGTGCGCATCGACCTGATCGTGAGGGCGATCTGCTGCCTGAGGCCGGGAGTGCCGGGGTTGTCGGACAACATCACGGTGCGAAGCATTGTCGGGCGCTGGCTCGAGCATTCACGGGTGTACTACTTCGGGGCCGGAAGCGAAGACGACGGGTCCGCCGGCGTCGGACGTTCGGGCGGCGACTATCTGTTCGGGTCGGCCGACATGATGGAACGCAACCTTGACCGGAGGGTCGAGGTGGTCGTGCCGGTGGAGCAGGACGAGCTGAAGGGCCGCCTGAGGGAGATACTCGACATCGAGCTCGCCGACGACACCGGTTCGTGGGAGTTTGGATCGTCGGGGTCTTGGCTGAAGGTGCCGACCCGGGAAGGCATCAACGCCCAGCGGGTGTTGCAGGAGCGGGCGGTTGCCCGCTCGAAGCGTTGGCGGGAGTCCGAGGCGATCCACGCCGCACGCATCCCGCAGTGACCTCCGATTTGGTCCTCGCCGCGGGAGGAGTGGTGTGGCGCCGCAGTGACGGTCGAATCGACGTGGTTCTCGTGCACCGGCCGCGCTACGACGACTGGACCTTCCCGAAGGGCAAGCTCGACGCGGGCGAGACCGACGAGGAGGCGGCGGTGCGCGAGGTGATGGAAGAGGCGAGCATCCCTGTCCGGCTCGGGCAGGAGCTGCCCCCGACCACCTACCTCGACAAGAGCGGCAAGCACAAGCGGGTCCGGTATTGGGCAATGACGGTGCCCGACGGGCGGGAACCGATCGGAGCCAACGAGGTCGACGAGGCGCGGTGGGTGGATCTCGACGAAGCCAGGTCTTTGCTCACGTACCGGCGGGACGTGGA
>CAZCCS010000025.1:3918-9795 GCA_964497005.1 uncultured Acidimicrobiaceae bacterium
GGTGGGTGGATCTCGACGAAGCCAGGTCTTTGCTCACGTACCGGCGGGACGTGGACCTGCTCGACGCGCTGCAGGACGCGGTCAGCCGCGGCGAAGGCCAGTTCTGAACAGCAGCCGCCCGTCCCGGCTGACGCCGGAAAACGAGGCGGCCGCCGTTCAGCCCCGGCCGTCACCGCGACTCGTCTTTTCTGCTGCCCTAACAGAGGCTGGCTTACGGGGGAGGGCTGGGGGAACGACTGGGCCGCCGTCGTTTTCGTGCGAAGCACGGACGCGGCGGCACGGTTGGTTCCCAGGACCTCCGGCTCGCGGCCAGACTCAGATGTTCTGCGGCAGGAGAAGCGAGACGTTCTCGAAGCAGAACCACAGCGGGACGAGGCAGACCCCGATACCGACAACGTACGCGGCTGCTCGGGGCCACCGCCGGGTGCGGTTGATTACCAGACGGACCAGGACCCACAGGAGGAGAACCACCCCGCCGTATCCGAGCGCCGGCGTCCAGGCGCTGCTGGCCCCGTGGCCGAGGGTCCGGTCGGCGACGAGCTGCGGACTGGGGGGCGGTGTAACGGCCGGCGCCGGCGCCGGCGCCGGCAAGGGGACCTGACCGAACAGCTTGGCGGTCACGATCAGCCGGCTCGCCGCCGAGAAGCGTGGCGTGCAAGTGGTGAGGGTGAGCTGCGCGAAGGGTGTGGGGTCGAGCACCGAAACGTCGTTCGGGCTGACCACGAAGCTTCGGGTTACCTGGTAGTCCCAGCGCCGGCCCTGCGTGTCGGTCAGGAAGATGTCGTCGCCCGTTTTCAGGTGGTCCAGGTCGAAGAACGGCGCGCCGTAGGTCGTGCGGTGCCCAGCGATCGCTGCGTTGCCCAGCTCGCCGGGCATCACCGTCTCGGGGTAGTGCCCGGGACCCCTGCGCAGGTCCTGCTCGCCGATCCCCTGGACGACGTACTTGTCGACTCCGATCTTGGGGATGACCAAATGGTCGATCGCCCCGCCCGGCGGCAGGTCGGAGTTCACGAGACCTGCGCCGTTGCCGGCGCCCACCGCAGGGGCGTCCCCGCCACCGTTCTTGTTGTCGCCGCCGCCGTTCTTGTTGGCCACGACCGCCGACGTGAAGGACTTCTTCAAGTTCGACTGGCTGTGAGCTTCGGCGATGTTGGTCCCCAATAGCTCATATGCCACGAACAGCAGCACGATGACCCCGAGGGTTATGAGCCCCAGCCCCACTTCCCGCACCCCTCGGCGCAGAGGACCCATTGGGGCCGGTTCGGTCATCCCGTTAGGGTAAGCGGGCGCGGGTTCCAACTGCGGTCACCCTGATACCGGTCGGAGCCGACGGTGGTCGCCCTGAGGCGGGGCGACCCAAGTGCATGGCAGACTTGCGCTATGCCGGTTCTCCTCATCCGCCATGCGGATGCGGGTTCGCGCCGCGACTGGCAGGGATCGGACCGTGAAAGGGGCCTGTCGAAGAAGGGTCGTCGCCAGGCCGGCGCTCTGATTCCAGTCGTCGAGAAGTACTCGCCGAAGAGGCTGTTGTCGAGTCCCTACCTGCGTTGCGTCCAGACCCTGGAGCCATCGGCCTCTGCGCTCGACCTACCGATCGAGATCCGCGAGGAACTAGCGGAAGGCCGTTCCGACGACGCTCTCCGCCTTATCCGCTCCCTCGCGGTTGAGGACGTGGCCTTCTGCACCCACGGCGACGTAATCCCAGACGTGCTCACCGCGCTGGCAGACGAGGATCGCCTGGACCTGGGACCCGAGCCCCGCCAAGCGAAGGGTTCGGTGTGGGTGCTGGAGGGATCGAAGCTGCGCTTCCAGGGCGCCGAGTACCTGGCGCCGTCCTCCTAGCCGACCGACGCCCGAAGAAGCACGTGCAGATAAGCGCCAAGGCGGACTACGCGGTCCGCGCCCTGCTAGAGATCGCAGACGGGGGAGGCGAGCCCGTCAAGGGCGAGCGCGTCGCGGAAGCCCACGACATTCCGCCGAAGTTCCTCGAGTCGATCCTGTCGGAGATGCGCCAGGCTGGTCTGGTGCTGAGCCGGCGGGGGGCCGAGGGTGGTTACTGGCTGGCCCGTCCGGCGTCAGAAGTGACCATCGCCGACGTCGTGCGCGCCGCCGACGGGCCTCTCGCCCTCGTGCGGGGTGACCGCCCGGAGTCGGTGAGCTACGAGGGGCCGGCGCAGCGTCTCACCGAGGTGTGGGTCGCGGTGAGGGCCAGCCTGCGTGCCGTCCTCGAGGAGGTGACCTTGGCGGATCTCCTCGGCGCCGGGCTGCCGGACCACCTGACCGAACTACTCAACGATCCCGGTGCCAACCGTCGCCGCTAACTGCGGGGAATGCCCTCTGACCCGCACTTTTCCAGCTCGAATTCACGCTTTGCCAACTGTTAAGCCCTCGGACACCTCGCTGTCATTAGTAGTTCACCTCGTTGGGTAAGCGTTGTGAGTCCCCCGACAAGAGGTGAGAGAACTGTGAAGCGATTAGTCCCACTCGCGTTGGTTGCCGCGGCCGGTCTCGCGGCCTGCAGCTCCGGCTCAGCGTCCAAGACATCGTCGACCGTGGCGCCGACGACACCCCCGACCTCTGCGTCTGTGACGCCCACGACCGGAAATCCCACCGCTGCGACGACCCTGACCGAGTCCGGCTCAAGCCTTCTGTACCCGTTCCTGCAGCTGCTGGAGACCCCGCTCACCCAGAAGTACTCCAACGTCACGCTTTCGCCCTCCGCGGGCGGATCCGGCAAGGGAATCAGCGACGCAATCGCCGGCACCGTGCTGATGGGCGGGTCGGACGCTTACCTGTCCAACAGCCAGCTGTCCGCCAACCCCGGGCTGATGAACATCCCGATCGCGGTTTCCTCCCAGGCGGTCAACTACAACCTGCCCGGCGTGACCAACCTGAAGCTCACCGGCGACGTCCTCGCCAAGATCTACCAGGGGCAGATCACCAAGTGGAACGACCAGTCGATCGCGTCGCTCAACCCGGGAGTGACCCTGCCGTCGACGACGATCGTGCCGGTCCGGCGGCTCGACTCCTCCGGCGACACGTTCCTCTTCACCAGCTTCCTCTCGGCCACGAACACCGCCTGGAGCAACGGCCCTGCGTTCGGGACGACGGTCACCTGGCCGGCGGCTCCGGGTGAGCTCACCGCGAGCGGCAACCCTGGAATGGTCCAGACCTGTAAGGCCACGCCGGGTTGCGTGGCGTACATCGGGATCAGCGCCGAAAGCACCGCGCAGTCGAGCGGTCTCGGCGAGGCGATGCTCCAGAACAAGGCCGGGAACTTCCTGCTGTCCAGCGCCTCAACCGTGAACGCCGCGGTCCAGGCCGGATCGGGCAACATCCCGGCGAACCTGGCCGTCTCGCTTATCTACGAGCCCGGTGCCCAGTCGTATCCGATCGTCAACTTCGAGTACATCATCGTGAAGAACAAGCAGTCGAGCGCCAACAACGCCTTGGCGATCGCCGACTTCCTGACCTTCGCGATCGATCCGAACGGCGGAAGCAGCCCGACCTACCTGTCCAAGGAGAACTTCGTTGCACTTCCGTCGACGGTCATCTCTAAGGTGAACACGGCTATCGCATCGATAAGCAGCTAAGGAGGTTGTGCGCTTGATCGGGAGGTTTCAACTCTCCCGCCGTCGACACGTCGGCAGCACACCGGTAGATAGCGCCCGGCTGACAAGCTTCCACCGCTTGCCAGCCCGGGCGCGTCGCCGTCTCGAGCTGACGACATCCGACAGGATCACCCAAGCGATTCTCGCGGTTGCCGGGCTCATCCCCGTCGCGGCCTTGGCCTTCTTGGCCTACGAGTTGTTCAAGTCCGCGTACCCGTCGATCGTCTTCAACGGCTGGGGCTTTTTCACGGGCAAGATCTTCAGCCTCGGCCACCTTTATGGAGGGGCCGACGTAGTTCGCCACGGCTACCACGCCGCCAACGGAGCGCGCTACGGCATCCTGCCGCTGATCTTCGGGACATTGGTTTCGTCGCTCATCGCACTCGTGATCGCGGTGCCCATCTCGGTGGGCGGGGCGATCCTGCTTGTCGAGAAGGTCCCGGCAAGGTTCCAATCCGGGTTGGGGACCTTCCTCGAGCTTCTCGCCGGCATACCGAGTGTGATCTTTGGTCTGTGGGGTCTCTACACCTTCGGACCTCTGCTGTCCCGCACCGTCTACAAGTGGATCGCCGACCTGCACATCCCGTGGTTCAGCCGTCCCACCGGCTCCGGACAAGGCCTGCTAACCGCGTCGCTGGTCCTCGCGGTCATGATCGTCCCGATCATCGCATCGGTCACCAGAGAGCTCGTCCGCTCGGTCCCGACCACCGCCAAGGAGGGAGCCATCGGGCTGGGCTTGACCTCATCCGAGATGGTGCGGGTGGTGACGTTGCCCTACATCCGGACCGGGGTCCTCGCTGCGTCGATCCTCGGGTGGGGCCGCGCCCTCGGCGAGACGATCGCGGTCCTGATCATCAGCGGGAACTTCCTGAACGCCTATCCGCACAATGTCTTCTCCCCCTTCTCGAGCATCGCTGCGACCATCGCCGCCTTCCTCGACGGAGCTCTGACTGATTCCACCCACATGGGCATTCACGCTCTCGCCGAGCTCGGCCTGGTCCTGATGGCGATCACCCTGATCACCAACTTCGGTGGCCGGTTCCTCACCCGGCGCTTCGCGGACACCGGGCTTCCGGTCGGAAGGGGCGTGTAGATGGGCGGGCGTGTCTGGCGCGATCGGATTTTCTGGGGAGCCGGCTGGATCGCACTCGGCCTCATCGCCACCCCGGCGATATGGATCCTGGTGAGCGTTTTCCATCAGGCTGCGCCGGCGTTCGGGTGGTCGTTGTTCACCCAGACGACGAAGGGCATCGGGGTGCAGAACGCCATTCTCGGCACCTTGCTGCTGCTGCTTGGCGTCCTGATCGTCGCCGGGAGTATCGGCGTCGCTGCCGGGATCTACCTCGCCGAATTCTCCGCCGGCAGGACTCAAAGGTCTCTGCGTTTCTTCTCCGAGGTCCTCTCGGGAAGCCCGTCGATAGTCGTCGGCTACGTCGGCTACCTGGCCCTCGTCATCAACTTCCACTGGGGCTTCTCGCTCATGGCGGCGATCCTGGCCCTGTCGGTGCTGGTCCTGCCGTACGTGGTCAAGACCACCGAGGTGGCGGTAAGGCAGGTGCCCACGACTCTGCGCGAGGCGTCAGCAGGACTCGGGGTCAGCAGGGCTCGCACGGTCTGGTCGGTCCTCATCCCGCCGGCTCTACCCGGAATCGTCAGCGGGCTGGTGGTCGCGCTGGCCATATCGACAGGGGAGACCGCGCCGCTCCTGTTCACCGCCAGCTTCAGCGACGCCAACCCCACGCTGAGCCTGTTCCACCATCCCATCGGTTACCTCACCGGCGTGACCTTCAACGACCTCGCTCTGCCCGGGCAGCGGGCCCACTCAACGGCGGCGGCCGCCGGAGCGGTGACGCTCATCATGCTGCTGATCCTGATCGGGATCGGGCAGATGATCTCCCGCCGGTCGAGGCGCAGCATCGAGCGGATGTCGCTGTAACACCGCCGGCACGGGGACCCAACCCCGCTTATTTTCTAGAGGAAAAAGATCAGCCGAAGCGGCCGGCGACGTAGTCGGCGGTGCGCTGGTCCTTCGGGTCCGAGAAGATCTGCTCGGTGCGGCCGGCCTCAACAAGTACACCCGTGCGCTTGCCGTCGTTCACCTCTGCGGTGAAGAACGCGGTCACGTCGGCCACCCGCAACGCCTGAGCCAGGTTGTGGGTGACGATCACGATTGTGTAAGCGGAGGCGATCTCGCGCATCAGTTCCTCGATCGCCCTGGTGGCGATCGGGTCGAGCGCGGAGGCGGGCTCGTCCATCAGGATCACAT
>CAZCCS010000025.1:9832-15712 GCA_964497005.1 uncultured Acidimicrobiaceae bacterium
CCGCTGTTGCTGGCCTCCCGAGAGGGTGAAGGCGCTCTTCTTCAGCTTGTCCTTCACCTCGTCCCATAGGGCCGCCCGGTGCAGCGACGATTCCACCAGGTCGTCGAGATCGCCCTTGCGGACGCCGTTGAGCTTCGGGGCGAAGGCGATGTTGTCGTAGATCGACTTGGGGAACGGGTTCGGCCGCTGGAAGACCATGCCGATCTTCCGGCGGATCTCCATGGGCCGCACCGACGTGCCGTACAGGTCGCTGCCTCGGTAGGTGATGTCGCCCTCGATCCTCGTTCCGGGGACCAGGTCGTTCATCCGGTTCAAGCAGCGAAGGAAGGTGGTCTTTCCGCAACCGGACGGACCTATGAGAGCGGTGATCTCCTTCTCGTCGATGTCGAGACTGACCGAGTCGAGCGCCTGGGTTTCGCCGTAGAAGAAAGAGACGTCCTTCACCTCGAAGACCGTGTCGGTGACGAGATGAGGCTCTTCGAGCTGTGCGACCTGCTCGGTCGCGAGCGCCCCTGGCACAGCCCGCTCCTGTTCTGACATCGGCAACCAGTGTTGTCGGTGATCCTGGGATCGCCCCGGGAAAGCAGTGAACGTTCAACGACTGTTTACCTGCTGGTCACCTTTGAATCGCGTAGTGGACGCCCTTGTTACCTACGCTTGATTCGTGCCGTCCTACCCTGTGGCGTGGAGCGAACGGTCCGAAACGGGTGACATGGAGTTCGGCAAGGTCCTCGACCTGGTCAGCGAAGGAGTCGTCGTCCTCGACGCCGCCGGAGATGTCATCTTCCGTTCAGCGGTCGCCGACCGCCTGCTCGGGACGGGCCCCGCCGCCGCGCTCGCCGCCGACGCCATCGAGGAGCTCGCTGTTTCGGTGGGGCGGACCGGCGCTCCCCAGGAACATCGGCTCGAGCTCTCGATCCCTGCCAGGCGGGATCTGCTCATCCGGGGATATCCGCTGCAGGAGGGGTCCGTCGTGGCGATCATCGAGGACGTGTCCCAGCGTCAGCGCCTCGAGTCGGTCCGGCGAGACTTTGTGGCCAACGTCAGTCACGAGCTGAAAACACCGGTCGGGGCGCTGTCACTCCTCGCCGAGGCGCTCGACGGCGAGGACGACCCCGAGGTGGTGGTGAGGTTGGCGGCGCGGATCAGCCAGGAGTCCGATCGGCTGGTGCGGATCATCGACGACCTGCTGGACCTGTCCCGGATCGAGGCCGGCCTACCCCCGGAGCCGGAGAACGTTCCCGTTGCTTCGGTCGTCCGACAGTCGGTCGAGTCGATCGCCCCGGTGGCGGCGAGCCTTGGGGTGGTGCTGCATTTCGGGGAGCCGCCGGCGGTCAGCGTGCGCGGCGATCGGAGGGATCTGGTGTCGGCGTTGTCGAACCTGATCGACAACGCGGTGAAGTACTCCGAGCCAGGCGGGACGGTGACGGTATCGGCTGAGCTAGGCGATGGCCGGGTGTCGCTGTCGGTGGAAGATACCGGCGTCGGGATCCCGGCGCGTGACCTGGAACTGATCTTCGAGCGGTTCTACCGGGTCGACCGGGCCCGGTCGAGGTTGACCGGCGGGACGGGGCTCGGTTTGTCGATCGTCCGGCATGTGGTAGCCAATCACGGCGGCACGGTGAGCGTCGATTCAGTGGAAGGTGAGGGTTCGACCTTCACGTTGAGCCTTCCTTTGGCAGGAGAGGAAGACGGAATTGCCCATTCCTGATCCGTATTCGGTGCTTGTCGTGGAGGACGAGGAGTCCTTCGTCGAGGCACTGGTGGTGGGACTCAAACGTGAGGGTTTTCTGGTCACCGTGGCCCGCGACGGTGTGGAAGCCATCGAGAGGTTCGAGAAGGTCCGTCCGGACCTGATCCTCCTCGACGTGTGGCTTCCCCGTAAGTCCGGGATCGACGTGTGCCGGGACATCCGCTCGAGAAGCAGGGTTCCGATCATCATGGTGACGGCCAAGAGCAGCGAGATCGACACGGTCGTCGGCTTGGAGGTCGGCGCGGACGACTACGTCACCAAGCCCTACAGATTGCGGGAGCTGGTGGCGAGGATGCGGGCGGTGCTGCGCCGTTCGCCTTCAGCCCATTCCGAGGACGAGCCCGGCGAGGTGATGGACGTCGACGGCCTGCGTCTAGACCCGGAACGCCACGAGGTTCACCTCCGCGGGACCAAGGTGGGCATGCCCTTGAAGGAGTTCGAGCTGCTCGAACTGCTCATGTCCAACGCAGGTCGGGTGCTCACCCGCGAAACGCTGATCGACCGCGTCTGGGGGCCGCACTACGTCGGCGACACCAAGACCCTCGACGTGCACGTCAAGCGGCTCCGCTCGAAGATCGAGGACGACCCATCTCGCCCGGCGCGGATCACCACAGTCCGCGGGCTCGGCTACAAGTTCGAGTCCATGGCAGCCGCCGCCCGCCAGGCGGAGGGTTGAGCTCCCGCTAGCGCCGGCGTAGGCGGAACGAACGGCCCGAGCGGGCCGAGCGCTGCGGAAGGATGTCGTCGTAGCTGGGCATCCACGGCTCAACCGGAACCGCCGGCCTCTGGGCCTGGGGTGCGGGGGTGGCGTGACCGCCGGCGCCGGCCGCGCCAGCCGCACCGTGCCCTTGACCTCCATCACCGCCGGGTCCGTCACCCTCGCCTGCCGAGTTGGCCTCACCGCCGGGCTTGCGCCGGCGCAGAGGCACGGTCGGCTGCTCGGTAGGGGTGGGAGCGAGACGTGCGAGGTTGTCGCCCTGATCGCGTGAGATGCGGCCGAGGCCCGCCAGGCCCGAGGCCGGGTTCACGCCGCGCGGGGCGATCACCACGTCGTCGTCGCCGGAAAGACCGCCGCTGCCAGCGCCGAAGCCGCCGCCGAAGGACGGGCCGCGGACCCCGCTACCCGTTACGGCGCCGGCGCCGAGCCCGCTGGCGGGCGAGACCCCAAGGCCCCCCGACCCCGGGCGCACAGTCCCGACCGGGCCACCCTGGGGGGAGGGGCTGGGGTTGGGGCTGAAGGGGAGACGTGGACGCCCGGACGCCGGGGGGCGGACGCCGTCAGGTTGCGGAACAGGGGCAGGTTCCGCGCCCTGGGCGGGGGCCGCAGAGGAGGGACGAGCCTGGCCCATCGGGGGCTGGCTGATGGGGGGCTGGGGTTGGCCCATCGCAGGCTGGGGGTGGCCCATCGCAGGCGGGGGGCCAGCGGGCTGAGACACGGAAGTTTGGGGCACAGGAGGCTGAGCTGCAGCAGGCGGGCGGGGCGCCGGCGCGCCTTGCGGGGCAGGAGCGGCCGCCGCACCTTGGGAGGAGGGGTCGGCGGCCGCCCGTTGGCCCGGCGCCCGGACCGTGGGGATCCGGGGACGAGGTGCGGGCGCGGCAGGAGCTTCCACGCCCTCGGCAGGCGGCTCCGGCACGGCGGAGTCGACCGATTCGTCCGCGGCGCGGACAAGATCCGCCAATGTGGCCTGTAGGGCCTGACGGTCGAAATTACGGCCACCGCCGTCGTCTGCTGGCATGTGGTCTCTATCGGCACGCCGACGGGGTCCTTGAGCGCAGCCGGGCTGGGAACCGCCGAGCCGGAAAGAGCCGCTCGAGCCGGCGCCGGCCCCACCCGCGGATTCCGCTCCGGGCCCCGATTCCGGTGTAAGGCCGGCGGTCCCGAAATCTGGGGCGACACTAACGTCACAGTCGATTACCTGGCCGAGCAAATTTTGTTACGCAAATGTCGCCATAGCGCGATTACGTAACAGGATTGGTCGATGCGGAAATTGCAGTGTTACAAAACTGCACGCCCGGGTCCGCCACGCGAAGGCCCCACTCGATAGCGGTGACTCGGCGGCCGGCGCCGGCGTTAGTCCGGCAGGTCGATCCGGGCCAGCCACAGGCCAGGCGCGGCCAGCTCCGCCGGCGTCGGCAGCTCGCGGGCGCTCGCCCACAGGCGTCCCAGCGCCTCCTCGCCGGCGCGCTCGACCACCCCTCGCACGAACGCCCTTCCTTGCTCGTAGGACGACTCGTCGAGGCTGACGCCGAACAGCTTCGCCAGGATGCGGGTCCCGCTGTTCTCCTCGAGCCGGCGCCGGCGGAGGGCCTCGGTGAGCGGACCGTAGGAGCCGATCAGGCGCCGGCCGACCGAGTCCATCACGTTGTCGACGTACCCGGTTATCACCGAGAGGAGGGAGGAGAGCTGGGCTTTGACTTGGCGCTGCTGGTCGTTTTCCATCTCCCCGAGGAGGGTCTCGGGGTCGCCGAGCAGCTCCTGCATCGCGGTCATGTTGGTCGGGTCGATCCCGCCGAGTTTCTCCTCGAGCATCGAGGGGTTCGGATCGAACGCGGCGACGTACGCGTCGATCAGCTCGTCGAGGCGGGCCCGTACGTGGGGGCGGCTGAGCACGGCATGGTTCACCGTCTCCCGCAGGCATATCCATAGCCGCGCATCGTCGGCGGGGAGGCTCCAGTCCGCCGCGAAGGCGTCGATCGCGTTCGGAACCATGAGCAGCTCGTCGCTCGGTGGGCGAGGTATCGGAAGGTCGTACTGGCCCATCGCACGGGTGGCGAGCTGCCCGACCATCGAACCGGCCTGGAGGCCGAACAGAAACGGCCCGAGTACCTGGGGAAGGTTCGAAAACAGCTGCGCCATCGGGTCGCCCTCGCCGGCACCCAGATCTTCGGGCGCTCCCGGCGCGATAGCGGTGTTCATCCGGGTCGCCATCGCTTCGAGACGCGGTTTCCACGCTTCAAGGGTCCGGAGCGCCCATTCCGAGGGGCTAACCGCGCGGACGCTCAGAACTCCGGTGGAGGAAACCGCCAGGCCGGTAGCCTCGGCCACGTGCAGCTCGGCCACCCGGATCAGCTCCTCGAGGCGGACCCTCGCGACCGGATCGACGTTCTGTTCGGGCTGGCCCCCGGTGGCCGCCCAGTTGGCCATCTGGCGGGCTATCTCCCAGTTGACCGGGCCGGGCGAGGCGAGCAGGCGGGCGAGGTCGCGCATGAGATCACCGAACGGCCCGCCGGCGAACGGGCCGCCGGGGCCGAAGAACTCCGGGTTGCTCACCGACTGGTGACCGCCGGTCGGGCATGGGTGGCCATTGGGGCATGGTAGGGCCATGAGCTGCGTTGTCGTCACCGGGATCGGAGGCTCGTTGGGCCAGAGGGTCGCCCGGCTGCTGGCCGACCGCGACGACGTCGATCGCATCGTGGGCGTCGACGTGGTGGCGCCGGCGTTCGATCATCCCAAGCTCGAGTTCCGCATGATCGACTTGTCGGTGCCGGGCGGCCCTAGCGCCCAACTGCAGGAAGTCTTTAAAAATGCTGACGGAGTGCTCCACCTGGCGTGGAAGACCCCCGACCAGCGCGACCGCCCCGCCGACGGTGCGGGGGTTGCGGCGGCGAACCGGACGTCTTTGTCCCGGGTCCTCCAGGCGGCGGCAAGCGCAACGGTGTCGTCGCTCGTGTTCGTTTCCAGCGCCACGGTTTACGGTGCCTGGCCCGACAACAAGGTCCCTCTCACCGAGGACACGCCCCTCCGACCCAACCCTGAGTTCGGTTTTGCTGTCGGGAAGGCTGAGTCCGAGCGGGTGGTGGCGGAATGGGCGGGGGCCAACCCCGCGGTTGACGTGGTGGTCCTCAGGCCCGCCGTGACCGTCGGCTCTCCGGGGCGGCCGCTCTACCAGGCGCTCGGAGTGACCCGGACCCCGCGTGCCGGTGATGGGTCCCGGCCGGTCCAGTACCTGCACGTCGACGACCTCGCGTCGGCGGTGGTTCTGGCGTGGGACCGCCGGCTGCGTGGCGTGTTCAACGTCGCCCCCGACGCGGGTGTGGCAGAAGTCGAGGCGCGCGCTCTCGCCGGCGGGTTGGCGAAACTGACCCTGCCGTCGCGGGTAGCTCACGCGGTGTCGGACTGGGCATGG
>CAZCCS010000026.1:0-15660 GCA_964497005.1 uncultured Acidimicrobiaceae bacterium
GTAGGCCCGGGCGAGGCGGGTGATCCCGTCGAGGACGATGACCACGTCGCGGCCCACCTTGACCATCCGCTTCGCCCGTTCAATAGCGAGCTCCGCTACCTGAGTGTGCTCCTCGGCGGGGCGGTCGAACGTGGACGCGACGACCTCGCCCTTCACCGAACGCCGCATGTCGGTCACCTCTTCGGGCCGCTCGTCGACGAGCAGCACCATCAGGTGAACGTCGGGGTTGTTGGCCTCGATCGAATGGGCGATCTGCTTCAGGATCGTGGTCTTCCCGGCTTTGGGGGGCGAAACGATCATGCCCCGCTGCCCTTTGCCGATCGGCGAGATGAGGTCCACGATCCGGGCTGTGACGTTCGCCGGGTCGCCGGGGATCTCGAGGCGCAGCTTCTGATCGGGAAACAGGGGCGTGAGGTTCTCGAATCTTGGGCGTTCCCTGGCCTGATCGGGGGTCAGCCCCGAGACCTTGTCGACCCGCAACAGCGCCGGGTACTTCTCGTTCCCGCCGGCGGGACGGGCGGCACCCTCGAGATAGTCGCCCCTGCGGAGCGCGAACCTGCGCACCTGGCTGATCGACACGTAAACATCGCCGGGCCCGGAAAGAAAACCGTCGGTTCGAAGGAATCCGTAGCCCTCATCGCGGGTGTCCAAGTAGCCGCTTACCGGGATCGGCTCCCCGCTGAACTGTGACTCGGCGCTCTGGCCAGGAAGTTCACGCTCGCCGCGGTCAAAGCGTTCCCTGCCACGCCGGCGCCGGTTGCGCCGGTTGGCGGGTTCGGGCTCGTACTGCCGCTGCCCAGGTCCGTGGGGCGCGCTGTCAGGCCCACCCCCCGCTACGGCCGATTCCCCGACCGTTGTGCTGACCTGAGCCGGCGTACCGGTATCGACCGCTCGCCCGTTCGAAGCGCCGTTGGCCACGGCACGTGCCCCGGAGTCCCGGGAGTCGCGGGAGTCGCGGGAGTCCCGAGAGTCCCGAGGGGCCCTGCCCCGAGAAGGGGCGGCTGACGTCACGGGAGACTCCGGCTCGCCGCTGCCCGATGGTTGGTCGCCTGAAGGAGCGGCTCCGGGCCCAGTCGCTGAGGGCTGCTCGGCATGGCTCTCGCCGTTGTCCGTCGCAGTTGGAGCAGTCGGCGGCTTGTCGGACGGCTCGGTCGCTCCCTCCCCCGTCTCCGTCTCCGCGGATGGGGTGTCGGCCGCGGCCTTGCGGGCACGGGTGCGGCGTGGTTTGGCGGAGGCTTCGCCGGCCTCTTCCGCTTCTACTCCGGTCGCGCGAAGGATCTGGTTCACCAAGTCCGACTTCTTCGCTCGGGCAGTCGGTTTGGTGCCCAGGGCATCGGCGATGGCGAAGAGCTCCTCGCGCTCCTTGGCCTCGAGGACCGAGCGCTCGAGCTGCGTTCCGCTCATATGTGAAACCTCGTTCGTGTTCTGCTCAGGTTGGAAGTTGGAAAAAAGAAGAGAGGTTGTCGGCCGACCGGCTAGCTGGATGCTTCGGCAGCGGTGGCATCCGGCTGGTGCACGCCGCGAGGTCGAACCTGAAAGGGGGTGCACCATCGCCCGGCTGGAGCACCGGCTCGGACGACGACACCTCCATCGTAGTTAGCGGCCACCCGTAGCGGCAACCATGACACCGCCCGGATGGGGCCCCAACCCCATCCTCCTCCGCAACGTGGGGCCCCAACCCCACGGCGGCCGTGCACACCGCCCGGATGGGGCGTCAATCCCTAAAGGCCGAGCTCCGCCTTCACCGCCCCGATCTCCGGGTCCACGGCTGTCGGGACGGCGATCTGGCCGATCGCGATGTCGGGATCCTTGAGCCCGTGTCCAGTGAGGACGCACACGACGGTCGAACCCTCCGGAACCGTCGACTTGAGCAGGCCGGCGACCGAGGCCGCTGACGCCGGTTCGCAGAAAACAGACTCCTCCCGCGCCAGCAACCTGTACGCCCCAAGGATCTCCTCGTCGGTTACAGCTGAGATCGAACCGCCGGATTCGCTGGCAGCCGCGGTGGCTCCGTACCAAGAGGCCGGCTTGCCGATGCGAATGGCGGTCGCGACGGTGTCCGGCTCATCAATGGGATGACCGACGACGAGGGGTGCCGCCCCGGCGGCCTGGAAACCGAGCATCCGGGGGAGCTTGGTCACCCGCCCGGCGTCCTGGTACTCGCGGTATCCCTTCCAGTAAGCGGTGATGTTGCCGGCGTTGCCGACCGGGATGCAGTGAAAGTCGGGAGCGTCGCCCAAGACGTCGACTATCTCAAACGCCCCGGTCTTCTGGCCCTCGATCCTGTAGGGGTTGATCGAGTTGACGACTGTGACAGGAGCGGTGTCCCCGAGTTGCCGGACGATGTCAAGAGCAGCGTCGAAGTTGGCTCGTATCTGCAGGACCCTCGCGCCGTGGATCAGAGCTTGGGCCAGCTTTCCGAGAGCGATGTATCCCTCCGGGATCAGCACCGCGCAGGTCATGCCGGCGCGGGAGGCGTAAGCGGCCGCAGACGCGGAGGTGTTGCCGGTCGAGCCGCAGACCACCGCCTTGGCGCCTTCTTCGAGGGCCTTGGATATGGCGACGGTCATGCCGCGGTCCTTGAAGGACCCGGTTGGGTTGGCGCCTTCGACCTTGAGGAAGACGCGTGCCCCCACCCGCTCCGAGATACGCGGCGCCGGCAGCAGGGGTGTGCCTCCCTCGTGCAAGGTCACCACCGGCGTCGACTCCTTGACGGGCAGGAACTCCCGGTACTCCTCGATGACCCCCTTCCAGCCCGGCGCCACGTGGGTCACGAACCGATGACGCGGAGGAGACCTCCGATGCTTTCGACCACATCAAGGTGACGGAGGTCGTGGAGGCACGCCTGGACATCTCTCTCGTACGCCGGGTGGGTCACGAACACGAGCCTGGCCACCGGCTCGCCGGCCGCTGCGGTGGCGCCTCCCGAGCCGGACAACGACGCGCTCCCCTCCCCTGCCGGCGCCGTTCTCGCACCCTCGTCCGTCGCGCTCTCCGACGGTAGAGCTTCCTGTTCCATGAGACGGATCGAAACGTGGTGGCGCCCGAGAACTCCGGACACGGCATGGAGCACGCCAGGTCTGTCGAGCACCTGCAGGGTGAGGTAGTAGGGCGATCGCAGCTCGTCGATCGGGCGGATGGCAACCTTGCGAAGGGCGACGCTCCGTCCCGCCCCACCGGTGGTCAGGTTGTGCGCCGCATCGAGCAGGTCACCGAGCACCGCGCTGGCGGTGGGCATCCCTCCTGCACCGCGGCCGAGAAGCATGAGCTGACCGACGGCGTCCCCCTCGACGAAGACAGCGTTGTAGGAATCGCGCACGGCCGCGAGAGGATGGGTCGTCGGGATCATCGCGGGATGAACCCTCACGGCGATGGATTCCGGACCGGATTCGCCGGGGTCGTTGTGCTCGACCACCGCGAGAAGCTTGACCGCGTAGCCGAGTTGCTTCGCGGCCGCGATGTCCGCGGCGGTTATCGCGCTGATGCCCTCGCGGTATACATCGCCGGCGACCACGCGCGCTCCGAAGGCGACGTTGGCGAGGATCGCGGCCTTCGCCGCGGCGTCGAAACCTTCTACGTCGGCCGTCGGGTCCCGTTCGGCGTAACCAAGGCTCTGGGCTTCCGCGAGTGCGTCGTGATAGCTGGTGCCCGCCTCGCTCATCTTCGAGAGGATGAAGTTGGTGGTGCCGTTCACGATCCCCATCACTCGGCGAATCCGTTCCCCGGCGAGCGACTCGCGCAGCGGGCGGATTAGAGGTATCCCGCCCGCGACCGCCGCCTCGAACAGGAGGTCGACCCCTGCCGTCGACGCTGCTTCGAACAACTCCGCGCCACAGTTGGCAAGAAGCTCCTTGTTGGCGGTCACGACCGGCTTGCCTGCCTTGAGCGCGCTGAGGATCAGCGTTCTCGCCGGTTCGATGCCCCCTATCACTTCCACGACTATGTCCACGTCGGGATCAGCGACAATGGACTGGGCATCCGCGGTCAGCGCCCCCTCCGGCACCGGGGCGTCGCGCTCGCGGGACTGGCTGCGTACCGCCACGCCGGCCAGCGACAGTTGGAGCCCGGTGCGCGCAGCAATCCGATCGCAGTCCTCGATCAGCAAGTGGACGAGCGCGCCCCCGACGTTGCCGCAACCGAGGAGCCCCACTTTGAGCGGTGTCGCCATCGCCTTGACAGTACTTGCCTATGCGTCGAGGGCCACGAGGTCCTCGTAGCTCTCGCGCCTTACGACGATGCGGGCTTGCCCGTCACCCACGAACACCACCGGCGGACGGGGAACCTTGTTGTAGTTGGAGGCCATGGAGTGCCCGTACGCCCCGGTGACCGGGGTGGCGAGCACGTCCCCGACGGAGAGATCTTCGGGGACCTGCGCGTCGCGAACGATCATGTCGCCCGACTCGCAGTGTTTGCCGACAACTGTCACGACCCGAGGGCGAGGCGAAGTCACGCACCTTGGCAGGAACGCTTCGTATCCGCTTCCGTACAGCACCGGTCGGGGGTTGTCGCTCATCCCGCCGTCGACGCTCACGTAGGTCCGGATGCCTGGGATCCGCTTGATCGTTCCGACCGTGTAACAGGTGAGCGCCGCCGCGGCGACGATCGCCCTGCCGGGCTCGGCGGTGACCTGCACCTCTTTCGGAATGCCGGCTGACAGCACCGTTCCCTTCACGGTGCTGGCCCATTCCTCGATCGTCGGCGCGGACTCGCCGACGATGTAAGGGACACCGAGACCGCCGCCCAGGCAAAGCTCCGGAAGCTCCAAGGGGACAAAGAAATCCGCCAGCGCGGCGACCGCCTTCTCGAATGACTCGAGCGAGAAGATCTGCGAGCCGATATGCGCGTGGATTCCAACGACTTCAACCGGGAAGCCGGGTTTGCGCAGCTTCGCAAGCGCGCGCGCCGCGTCCCCCGAGGCAAGGCCGAAGCCGAACTTGGAATCGTCCTGCCCGGTCATCACGTACTCGTGGGTATGGGCCTCTATCCCCGGCGTGACCCGGAGGAGGACGCGGGGCCGCGTAACCGCGTTGGCGGCGATCCGCTCGAGCCGGTCGATTTCGTCGAACGAGTCGACGACGATCCGGCCGACCCCTTTCTCCACGGCGGTTTGCAGCTCGACTTCGGATTTGTTGTTGCCGTGCATTACGACGCGCTCGGCGGGAACTCCCGAGGCGAGGACGACGTGCATTTCCCCTCCGGTGGAGACGTCGATGCACATCCCCTCTTCGTGGGCGAGGCGAGCCATGGCTTTGCAGAGAAAGGCCTTGGACGCGTACGCGACGCCGTCGCCCCATGCGGACACGGCCGACCGGCAACGGTTGCGGAGCTGTTCCTCGTCGTAGACGAATACCGGCGTCCCGACCTGCTGGATTAGCCCGAGCAAGTCGACGCCTGCGACCGTGAGGCCCCCGCTCGGGTTCACGCCGGCTCCGTCCGGGAGTAGATACATCGGGATCGGCCCGTCCCCGGGAGACCCGTGGGCGTGCTCGGTCCCCGGCGGAGCGTCGGTGTCGGGATCAGGTAGCAATGTCCGGTTGGGGATGGTCAATCGGCCGGCCGGTCCGCCGGCGTGGATCTGGCGACGAGGTCGCCCACCCGGTCGAGCAGCTCCAACGGCTCGAACGGCTTGGTCACGTACTCGTCGGCGACCTGTAGACCCGCGAGGATGTCGGCGGCCTGAGCCTTGGCCGACAACAGCACGATCGGTATCGATGCGGTATCACGGTCTTGGCGCAGACGGCGCGCCACCTCGATACCGTCGATGCCGGGCATCATCACATCGAGCACGATGGCGTCGGGATGATTGGCCTTGGCCTGGGCCAATCCGGCCTCGCCGCCATTGGCGGTCAGGACGTCGTAACCCTCGATCTCAAAGTTGACCTGCAGGAGGTTGACGATGACGGGGTCGTCGTCCACGACCAGAACGGTGCCCTTCGGCATCCTCTCATGGTAGGACAGCCCTGACCGGGGGCTATGATCGGCGTTCCCCGTCGGGGTCCTGACCCCGACTTGACGACGCCCTCGTAGCTCAGGGGATAGAGCACCGGCCTCCGGAGCCGGGTGCGCAGGTTCGAATCCTGCCGGGGGCACCGAGGCACTCTCAGGGGCGACGCCCGATAGCAGCGCGGGCGCCGTACCTTGTCAACGTTAAGTTGACAACGACGATGAAATTTGTCAGAGAGGAGGGTCAGTGACCTCGTTGCGCGGGGCTCTGGCATCCCTTATGCGAGGCGCCGGCACCCCGGAAGGAGTACGCGGCGCCATTTCCGAGTCGTGGCTCCGCTCGGCGGCCGCGGGCTTGGACCCGCTCCGGCTGGACGTCCCATACGGGAGTGATACCGACGACGACGGCGAAAGGCTGCAGCGGGCGGCGAAGCCGGTCCTGGATCACCTCGCCGAAGACCTGGACGGCTCGCGGGTCGGCGTTCTTCTCACCGACGCCACGGGTCGGGTCTTGTATCGAAAGGTCCGTGACCGGCAGCTGCGCGACCTTCTCGATCGGATCAACCTTGCTCCCGGCTTCGTTTACGCGGAAGACCGGGTTGGCACCAACGCCCTAGGAACGGCCCTAGCGCAAGAAGCGACGGCTGTGGTCAACGGCGAGGAGCATTTCGCTGATGCGCTGGTTGGGATGGCTTCTGCCGCGGCTCCGGTGCGGGACCCGGGCAGCGGCAAGATGCTCGGGGCAGTAGGAGTGGCGTCTTGTGCCGAGGAGGCCAACAAGCTGATGCTGCCGCTTGCAAGGCAAGCGGTTCGTCAAGTCGAGTCGCGCTTGGTCGACGCCCGTCCAGGGTTCGAACATGGGTGGGCTGGGCTCAGCAAGACCGAGAGCAAGGTCGCCGAACTGGTCGCCCAGGGCTGTACCAACCGCGAGACAGGCGAACGTCTCTTGATGTCGAGGCACACGGTCGACTTCCACCTGCGGTCGATCTTCCGAAAGCTCCGGGTCGGTTCCCGCGTCGAGTTGGCTCGCCTGGCCGAGCGAAACCGCGGCAGAGGCGAGCGCATGTCAAGGCGCCACGCGAGCGCGTAAACCGTTAGTGAATTCTTGGACGAACCGTCCTTTTGCCCTCCAATGAGTGTCCTTTTACGCGGGCGCGGGAGGTATGGCTCGGTCGCCTGGTCGATAATCGCCGCCCCGTGAGAGGCCCCGGACAGGCTCATATGGGAAGGGTGGAAAGCGATTGATCGGCATGTTCGACCGACCGAGCGGCGAATTGCTGTCAGACACTGACACGCAGGACGGAGAGGAGCAGCCTCTGGTGGCTGTGTTGCAAATCGACGTCCGAGGGCTCGAGGAGATAAGCGAGACACTCGGGCACGAAGCGGGTCACGATGTCGTCAACGCGGTAGCGGATCGCATAAGCGGAACACTTCCGGAGTCTTCGGACCTTTCCAGGGTGAGCCAGGACCAGTTCATGGTCGTCGTGCAGGACGTCGAGGACAAGCGGGAGGCGGTGGACCTGGCGTCGCGGATCAGCGCCCAGTTCTCACTGCCGATCCGGAGCGGCAGGCGGGAGCACCTGATGAAGCTGGCCATCGGAGTGGCCGCCTCGGACGAAAGCCGGTCCGACGAGTTGGTCCGCCACGCGGCGCTCGCCACATGCGAAGCTAAGTCGGGCGCCGCTGGAACGGTTGCCGCATTCCATCCGCGGATGCATCACGACGCGATTCGGAGGGAGCAGCTGCCGAGAGACCTCGACTTCGCCGTCGAGAGGGGCGAGATGGTGATCTTCTACCAGCCGGTTGTAGACCTCGAGCGCTCGGTCGTCGTCGGGGCTGAGGCATTGGCGCGCTGGCGCCACCCGGTTCACGGGCTGATCGCACCCAACGACTTCATTCCCCTGGCCGAGCGGGGGGGCCAGATCGCAGGGATCGGAAGATGGGTGCTGGCCCACGCGTGCCTCCAGGCGGCGGAGTGGGGTTTTGGCCAGAAGGGCCGGAACGGGCGCTCGATCTCGGTCAACGTTTCGGCCCTCCAGCTGACCGATCCCGGGTTCGTCGACGTGGTCAGCTCTGCTCTCGCTCGTTCAGGCCTACCGCCTGCCGCGTTGGTCCTCGAGATCACCGAGAGCTCCTTCATGGAGGACAACGCTGCCGTGCTGGACCACCTCGCTGCGATTCGGGAGTTGGGCGTGCGGATCGCGTTGGACGACTTCGGAACCGGGTACTCGTCGATGTCCCGGCTCGCGATGTTTCCCGTAGACGTGCTGAAGATCGATCGCAGCTTCGTCGAGTGGTCGGACTGGGGCGACAGGACGGCCAAGGCGTTGGTGCGCAGCATCTCGTCGTTGTGCGCGGAGCTCGACATGATGGCAGTCGCCGAAGGTATCGAGACCGAAGAGCAAGCGGCGTGCGTTGTGGCGTGCGGATGCGGGTTCGGGCAGGGCTACCTTCTGGGTCGCCCGGTGCCGGCTGAGGACTTCGCGGGCTCACTCTCTGTGGCGCAACGGGACAACCGCAACGGGGATGGCAAACCCTCTGGGTCGTGGATGCGTAATTAATGCGTGCAAGCCAATAGTTCGCGCCCCACTGGTTCAACTTGGATAGCGTCCGATCAACTCGAGTCACCAGGGAGTTGGGATATGAGGCGCACCACCCTGTCGGTTTTCGGAACGCTGGTTCTCGCAGTGACGCTCGGACTAGCCGGATGCGGAAGCTCCAAGACCACCAACACGCCTCCCGCTACTGGCTCCTCCAACTCGACGCTTGGTCCCGGTACCACCACCGGCCAGTCGACGACCACCGGCCAGGCATCCACGCCGCCTTGCACCATCCCGCAGAACAACGGCGGGGACCACGACGCTGACAACAACGGCGGCCCGAACGACGGCGACGGCTGCGACAGGTGACCATGGGGGTGACCGTCGACCCGGGGCATGCACCGGTGGGGCTGCGAGCGCGCCTTGTCGAGGCGCTTCGCCACAGGGGTTTCGGGCCGCCCACACCGAGATGGCTCGCGTGGGCCGGCACGGCATTCGCTCTCGCAGGAGCGGCGCTGACAGTAACCACCGCGGCGATACACCTTCACTTGTGGCTCACCGGGTACAGGCACGTCGCGACCTTGGGAGTGCTGTTCCTGCTTCAGGCGATAACCGGCTTTGTTCTGGGGCCTCTGATCGCGATCGGACGGTACCTCGTGCTCCTGCTGGCGGGGGCGGGGTTCATGGCGTCCAGCGTGGTCGGGCTTCTGCTGAGTGCCACGGTGGGTTTCGTCGGAATCCACGACGACCTGACCACCCCTTGGGCGACGCCATCGCTTGTGGTTGAGCTTGCGGGCCTCGTTCTGCTCGGGACCGCCGCCGCTATCTCCGCCAAGCCGCTGCTGCGGACCCGGTGAGCCGGCGCCCGGCGAACTTGTCTACGAGCCGGTGCCCGTCGGTTATCCGCCAGGCCTACCCAAGTTCTGATTGCATCCATTTTGCAATGGCAAGTTGCCGGGTATAGCCCCTACATGCATCAGATCCCAATCGACGTCGCCTACACGAATGAAGCGAGCCGTTGTGGGTAAACGAGACGCTTCAGTGATGAGAGAAGTGGCCGCCTCGGCGGAAGCCACCGCGAGAGAGCAGCGCCGGGTGGCCTCGCTTGTGCGACGAATGGCAGAACAGCGCGAGCGGGAAATCCCTTGGTCTTCGATAGTGGACAAGGGAACACTGACTTCAGCGCTCGAGTTGCTGGGAAGGGGAGCGCAACGGCTCCGGACCGGCGCGTCTAGGGCACGCCGGGTTGCAGTGAGAGGCCTGCTCAACGAGGGGCTGACCACCCGCCAGGTGGGGCGCCGCTTCGGCGTCAGCCACCAGAGGATTTCAGCCCTCCAAACCTCGAATCCCGGAGACGACCGCTAGGTAACGGATCGCATGGGCCGGACGCTTCAGAGGCCGCCGAGCAGAGGAACGAGGGTGGAGTCGAACTGGCCGACGCTGAAAATGTCGATGTCCGTGGAGCTTCCGCGAGACCGGGCGAGCGTGCCGCTCGTTCGGCATCTCTCAGCTCGGTCACTCTCCGAACTGGGCGTCGTGGACAACGTGGTGGATGACGTGGAGATCGCTTTATCAGAAGTGTGCACCAACGTCATCGACCACGCGACGGTCGGAGATTCCTACGAGGTCGAAATCTTCGTTCACGGTCACGACTGCGAGATCAGAGTGATCGACGGTGGCAATGGCTTTGACGAAGTAGCCGCCATCGAAAATGACGCGGGGGCGGAATACGAACGCGGGCGCGGGTTGGCGATCGTGCGGGCGGTCATGGATCGGGTCGGGTTCGAGTCGCGAGCAAACATGGGAACGCTCGTCACGCTCGCGAAGCATCTCCAGTTCGAATGGGAGTTCGAGACCTGAGCCTCCGAAGGGCGCCCGGCGTGTCGCTCCTGGGCGAAGGCGGTTAGAGAGACGCGAGGAATTTGATGAGCAGGTCGTTGACCTCGGCAGGCTTTTCCATCTGGACCAGGTGACCAGCCGCTGGGACCATGGCTACCTCGCGCAGATCGGGAACCCGCGACCTCATGGCGCCGACCGGATCCATGCCGCTGAAACCCTCCATGTCACAATCGCGCTCGCCGTACAGGAAGAACGTCGGGACCTCCACGTTGGCGTCTGCGAACTGCTCGGTCAGCTCCCAGTTCAGGTCGAGCGCGCGATACCAGTTCAGCCCACCGGTGAAGCCGGTGCGGGTGAACTCCTCGGCGAACACGGCGAATTCGGTCTCGCTCATCCAGTTCCACGGGAGCGGCGGGGCCTTTGGGAGAACGTCGAGGTATCCGTTGCCCTCAGATGGGTTCGACCAGATGTCCAGGTAGTGGTAGTCACCGCTCAGGGCGTAGTAGATGCTCGAGAGGAATTCGGCCGGGTGCGAGTTCAGCTCTTCGTCGGCGGGACCCTGCTCTTGGAAGTAGTGCAGATGGAGGAAATGTTTCTCGGCTATCCGGGCCCACAGGTCGCTCGGGCGTCGCTTGCCTCGCCCGACGAATGGGTTGTTGAAGACGACCGCAGCCCGGACACGGTCCGGGTGGCGAAGGGCCAACTCCCACACCAGCGCCGCCCCGAAGTCCAGGCCGACGAAGACAGCCTGCTGCTCTCCGATGTCGTCGAGTAAACCGAGCAGATCCTGAGCCGCTTTCTCGTTGGTATAGGACGCGACGCCTTCGGGGGCATCGCTTCGGCCGTAGCCGCGCATATCCGGCGCGACCGCCCGGTAACCCGCGCCGGCGACCACGGGCAGTTGGTGGTGCCAGACAAACCAGACGTGGGGAAAGCCGTGGCAGAAGATCACGGGCGGCCCTTCGCCTTGTTCAGCGACGTGGAGGTTGATGCCGTTGGTCCGGACCTGCCGGTGGGTTATCTCGGCCACGCGCCAGAACGTACCAGCAGGCACTGCGGCGCGCCGCGTGCAAGGCTGGAACATGGCAACAGGACACATGGGAACAGGACACAACGGGACAGGACACGTGGGCGAGGGCGACAGTCGGCCCCTCGAGGGGCGGGTAGCCGTGGTGACCGGCGCTAGCCGAGGAATAGGAAAAGGGATCGCCCTGGAGCTCGGAGCGGCCGGAGCGACTGTGTACGCGACGGGCAGGTCCGCTACCGACGGGCGGCTGCCCGGCTCGGTCAACGCGACCGCGGAGCAGATAACCGAGCTCGGAGGAGAAGGCGTCGGTGTCGTTTGCGATCACACTGACGACGGTGCAGTGGCCGCCCTGTTCGAGCGGGTTTCATCCGAACGCCATCGGCTCGACGTGCTCGTCAACAACGTCTACAACTCCCCCGCCTCGGCGCGCTGGCTGGGCAAGCCCTTTTGGGAGGTGCCCGCGAAGGCATGGGACGAGGCGTTCATGATCGGAGTCCGCTCCCACTACGTCGCCTCCAGCCTTGCGGCCCCGATGCTGCTTGAACACGGCGGCCTGATCGTGAACGTGTCATCTCCGGGATCAGTCCGTTACATGCACAACGTCGTGTACGGAGTAGGCAAGGCCGCGGTGGACCGCATGACGAAGGACATGGCCCATGAGCTCGAAGGCCGAGGGGTCGCGGTCGTTTCCATCTGGCCGGGGATCGTCAACACCGAGCTGCTCCAGATGATCCCGGCAGGCCCGGACGGTCGGAGGGTGTTGGCCCTGCCGGGAGAGGGTGAGTACGACCTCGCCGGCGCCGAGACCCCACGGTTCTCCGGCCGGGCGGTGGCCGCGCTGGCAGCCGACCCGAAGCGGGAGCGCTGGTCCGGGGAATCGGTCTACGTGGCGGACCTCGCTGACCACTACGGGTTCACCGACCTCGACGGTCGTGTCCCCCGCCCGCCCGACTAGCTGGCCCTAGACCGCCACCGCCGGCATGGCGAGGATCTCGGTCACGCGGCGAAGCTCCTTCGCTGCATCTTCGTCGCCGAGCGCGGCGTGGGCTCGCAGCACCACCGCCCCGGAAACCGAGACCGGGTCGTCCGGCAACGGCGGCAGCAGAGACGGGTCCCCTTTGATCTCAGCCTCGATGGCCGCCGCCATCGCGCTCACCGGCCTGGTGCCCATCTGTGCGGCTGCGGTCGCCGCCCGTTCCGCCAATCCCAGAGCCTCTGAAGGCCGGCCGGCCAGCACGAGCATCAGGGCTCTGAGGACCCCGGACGTATCTGCAATGGGACCCCGCTCGAGCAAACCGGTTGCCTCGTGGCTCAGCGCCTCCTCGATCCTGCCGGAGAAGGTCAGTTCGGCTTGGATCACCTCGACGGCGACCGCCCCGACCGGGTCGCTGTAATCCGCGGGCGGGAAAGGCGCCGCCGCGCTCGAAGCCCCGCGGGCGACAGCAATCGAAAAGCCGACCGCCCAGGACAGCCACGGGTCCCGCCGGCCGGGACGGTCAACGAGTCTCGTCGCCGCCTCGGCGTGGTCCGCCGCCTCGGCCAGCCTTCCACTGCACCGGGCGAGGATCGAAAGCAGGCAATGGCCGTGGACCGCAGTGGTCACCTGCCCCAACTCTTCCGATATGGAGGCGAGACGGCCGGCGAACCGCTCGGCCTCGGCCGTCTCGCCGGCGCAGCCCCAAAGAGAACGCAGGCTGTAGTGCCAAGCAAGAGCGGTGAGCGCACTCACTTGCCGCATCCGGTCCCCGGACGCCTCGGCAAATGTCAGTGAGGTCTCGAGCCAGGACGGCACGCGCGGGTCTGCCGGGCGTACCAGGCAAAGGAACGACGCTGCAGCCACCTCGCCAGCCTTGTCCCCGATCTCTTGGAACATCACAACCGCCTGCTCGAGGTCGGTCGAGGCCTCCTCCATGCGGCTGAGGTTGAACGCGGCGACGCCGGCGTTGGCGTACGCCCAGGCTTGCTTCTCTCGCTCCCCCTCCTGTGCCCATCGGCCAGCGACCGCGTGCAACCTCGGAACCGCGTCACTGGGGCTGGTGAACATCTCGACTCGCCCGACGGCATGTTCACGCTCGATCGCGACCCGCGGATCGGAGGCGTCGTCCTCGATCAGACCAAGGGTCTGGAGCGCCGCGTCGCTGTCCCCGTCGAGAGCCTGCACTTCCGCCAGGCTTAGCAGCGCGTCCGGGTCGCGGCTGCCTAGTGACACGGCCCTCTCCAACAGCCTTCGGGCCTCCGGAAAGCGCGCCGACTGGGTGAATTGGACCCCCACCCGAACGAGCGCCTCGGCGGCTTCGGAGGCGACCGACTCGTCCCCCTCGAGGTAGCCCGCTGCCGAGGCCAGATGCCTGCCGCGATCCTCGGGCCTCGAGGCGACAGTAGCGACGATTCTGTGCATCTCCCCCCGCGCTGTCCTCGGCAGGGTCTCGTAGGCCACTTCGGAGAGGAGCGGGTCGGCGGCGGAATAGGTGCCGTCGTGCTCTTGTCGCACCAGCCCGAGCTCGAGCAGCCCGCGCAACGCGTCAAGAGACGGAGTGCCCCCAAGCGCGGACAGCTGCTCTTCGGTTGCTCCGTTGCCGATGACCGCCAGTTGCTGGAACGTCTGCTTTTGGAACGGGCCGATCGCGTCGAGCCGGGCGGCCAGCAACGCTTGGAGAGTGGCCGGTACCGGAGCAACGCCCAGCCTGTAGTGGTCGCCAGCGTCGACCAGCGATCCGGTGGCCCGGGCGACACGGACGAGCTCTCGCAGGTAGAGGGGGCTGCCTCCCGAGCGCTCGATGAGCCAGTCGGCGGCGTCCGCGGACAACGGCTTGTCCCCGACTAGCTCTTCGGCGAGCAACGCTGCGTCGCAGCGGCTGAGAGGCGGGACCCGAACCTTGGTGGCCGACGTAAAGCGGGCCAGCCATTCGCTCGGCTCACTCCGTCCCGCGAGCACGAGGAGGATGGGGACACCCGCGAGCCTGCCCGGGATCTCGCCGACGATCTGCAACGTGGTCTCGGTCGCGTGATGGAAGTCGTCGACCACTATTAGGAGCGGCCGGGCGGCGCCTTTCTCCTCCAAAAGGCGCCCGAGCGCCCACATCTGCTCCTTCTGCAAGCCGGTGGGGTCGATCGATCGCAGCGAAACATCGACCGGTCCCGCGAGGGAGTGGACGCGGGTCGCGACCTCGGTATCGCCCGAGGGCCCGAGCTGGTGGAGGAGGTCCCGCGCCAGTCGGACGCCGCCGAGCGGCCCGTAGGCCGGGTAGCTGGTCCAAACCACCTGGCCGTCGCGAGCAGCCACCGCGGCGAGTTCCGTCAGGAGCCGGCTCTTCCCGGAGCCGCCGTCGCCGGTCACCAAGGCAAGCTGGTAGCGGCTGTCGCGCACGACCCGCTGCCACTGCGAGGTCAGGTAGGCGAGCTCCTCGTCGCGACCGATCAGCGGAAGGTCGTGGACCGTCGTCGCCTCGCCAGACGGTCCCATCGACACCGCCTCCCAGACCTGAACCGGCTCGCTCTTGCCTTTGAGCAGAACCGGCTGGCGTGGACGGAAGACGGCACGTCCCCGCACCAGCTCCACGGTGAGCGGCCCGCACAGAACCTCCCCCGGTCCGGCGGCCTTCTCCAATCTGGCAGCGACGTTGACCGTGTCGCCGATGACCGTCGTGCCGGTCGAGCGGACCAGCTGGGTCACCATCACCTCTCCGGAGTTGACGCCTATGGAGAAGACCAGATCGCCTCCGATGTGCCGCATGGCAAGCGCGGCGGCTACCGCCCTTTCCGCGTCGTCGTCGTGAGCGGTGGGCACACCGAACACGGCCATTAGCGAGTCGCCCATGTACTTGTCGATGGTCCCGCCGTGCTCGGTTACCACCTGCCCCAACTCGGTGAAAGCCGCGTCGACCATGCGGGCGACTATCTCGGGATCGGTCCGCTCGGCGAGCGAGGTGAAGCCCACAACGTCGGCGAAAAGGACCGTGGCGAGCTTTCTTTCCGGCACCGAATCGAGTGGCGCGACTGCGCCCCCGCCGGCGACCGGCACAGCACCGACTGGCACGCCTTCGCCAAGGTTTGCACCGCACTGGCCGCAGAACCTCTGGTCCCGCTGGTGAGGCGCGCCGCAGGCGGGGCAACCCGCCGGCTCGAGCATCGCGCCGCACTCACCGCAGAACCGGTAACCGTCTGGATTGAGGGTTCCGCACTCCTGACATGTCGGCACGGCCTCAATTCTGCCTCGCCGGCGGCCCCAGCGGCGATCGATAGGCTGCCGGTTCGCGATGATCGACACCCGGCTGCTGCTCGACGATTACGAGGAGACCGCCCGGAGGCTGG
>CAZCCS010000027.1:0-729 GCA_964497005.1 uncultured Acidimicrobiaceae bacterium
GCAGTGGAAGAGGTAGTAGGGGCGGACGCGGGCTTTCAGCACGTAGCGGCGCCTCTGGTCATCTGGCAGAACCACGGATTCGACCTCGCGTTCGGGCAGGAGTTCCTCGCGGGCGGTACAGAAGGGTGGGCTCTCGCCCTGACCTCGATTCGAGATCTCTACAACTCGGCGATGCTGGGGCCTTCGGAGGCCGGCGGTGACTTCGCCGCGGAGGCATCGAGGCTGGGCCGGATGACCGCAGAGATGCACGAAGCACTCCTGCAAGGCTTCGGGTCGGCTTCGGAAGGGGAGTCCAAGAAGTTGTGGCAGGCTCTGGTCCGCGGGCTTCCGGAGAAACTGTCGGCGGCCAGTGATGTCGCAGGGCGGGACCTGCTAGCGGCGGCCGAACCGCTGTTAGGGAAGCTCGCTGACGTGAGCGATCCAGGCCCTTTCGTCAGGGTGCACGGTGACTACCACCTCGGGCAGGTGATGCGCACGGATGCGGGCTGGTTCGTGCTGGACTTCGAGGGCGAGCCCGGGCGCGGTCTCTCCGAAAGAGTCGGATACGCCTCCCCCTTCAAGGACGTCAGCTCGATGTTGCGGTCGTTTCACTACGCCTCCAGGCACGTCCTGGCGGAGCGCCCCCAGAGCGAGGCTGAAGGTCTGGAGAGCCTCGCCGTCGCCTGGGAGACCCACAATCGGCAGGCGTTCCTGGACGGCTATCGTGACACCGACGGAGTGGAGGCCCTG
>CAZCCS010000027.1:739-10078 GCA_964497005.1 uncultured Acidimicrobiaceae bacterium
ACCGGCGGTGCTGACCGCCTACGAGCTGGAAAAGGCCCTGTACGAGCTCGACTACGAGAGAGCACACCGGCCAGATTGGGTATCGATACCTCTCGACGCATTGGACCGGGTGTTCCACGAAGGTGAGGACGTTGGCTAGATCTGCAACCCAACAAATCTCGGAGCTGGACTTGATCGCAGAGGGACTGCACTCCGACCCCCACCGTGTCCTCGGGAAGCACGGCACCGTTGTGCGAGCCTTCCGGCCGGGGGCACAGGCGATGCGCGTGATAGTCGGCTCCGACGGCAGCAGCAAGCCAGTCGACATGGTCCGGGTCCACGGCCAAGGGGTGTTCGAGGGGTCGATAGATCCGCGTGTCGAGGACTACGAGCTGGAAGCCGACTACGTCGATGGCGACCAGACGATCACCTACCGCTACTGCGACCCGTACAGGGCGTGGCCAACACTCGGCGACCTCGACCTCCATCTGTTCGGCGAGGGCCGGCACCATCGTCTGTGGGAAGTTCTCGGTGCTCATCCCAGGGTGCACGGCGGAATGGCGGGGGTGTCGTTCGCGGTGTGGGCGCCCAACGCGCGGGCGGTCAGGGTTGTAGGAGACTGGAACTTCTGGGACGGGCGGCTCCATCAGATGAGGTCGCTCGGATCCTCGGGCGTGTGGGAGCTGTTCATCCCGGGCGTCAGCGCCGGCGCCCGGTACAAGTACGAGATCGTCAGCAGCACCGGCGACCTCCTCCTGAAGACCGACCCGATGGCGTTCGAGATGGAGGTTCCGCCGGCGACGGCGAGCATCGTCGTGGACCCCAGCCATTTTCACTGGCAGGACTCCGACTGGCTGACCGCGAGGGAGACCGGCGATCTGCTCAGGGAGCCGATGTCGGTGTACGAGCTTCACCTTGAGTCCTGGAAGCACAAGGACAGCGGTGAGGGACCGCGCCGTCCTCTCACGTACCGGGAGTTGGCAGAAGTACTGCCTGACTACGTGGCGGGCATGGGGTTCACCCATGTGGAGTTCCTGCCGGTCGCCGAGTATCCCTTCAGCGGCTCCTGGGGTTACCAGGTGTCCGGTTACTACGCGCCCACCTCACGCTTCGGCAACCCCGACGACTTCCGCGTGCTGGTGGACGCGCTGCACCGTCGCGGCATCGGCGTCATTCTCGACTGGGTTCCGGCCCACTTCCCGAAGGACACGTTCGCGCTCGCACGTTTCGATGGCACTGCTCTGTACGAACACTCCGACCCGCGGCAGGGTGAGCATCCTGACTGGGGAACCCTCGTGTTCAACTTCGGGCGGAACGAAGTCCGCAACTTCCTGATCGCCAACGCCCTGTACTGGATCCAGGAGTTCCACATCGACGGGCTCAGGGTGGATGCGGTCGCGTCGTTGCTGTACCTCGACTACTCGCGCAAACAAGGCGAGTGGGTGCCGAACCGGTTCGGTGGAAGGGAGAACCTCGAAGCGGTCTCGTTCATTAAAGAGCTCAATGAGACCGTGTTCGGGCTGGGAGAAGGTGCCACGATGATCGCCGAAGAGTCGACCGCCTGGCCGAGCGTCTCGCGTCCCACCTATCTCGGTGGGCTGGGTTTCGGGTTCAAGTGGAACATGGGCTGGATGCACGACACCCTCGATTACTTCCATCACGACCCAGTCCACCGCCGATACCACCACGGGGAGCTGACGTTCGGGCTCATCTACGCGTGGAGCGAGAACTTCATCCTCCCGCTTTCTCACGACGAAGTCGTCCACGGCAAGGGTTCTCTGCTCAACAAGATGCCCGGAGACCGCTGGCAGCAGCTCGCCAACCTACGTGCGCTGTACGGATGGATGTGGGCCCACCCCGGCAAGCAGCTTCTGTTCATGGGGAGTGAGTTCGGACAGGAACGGGAGTGGAACCACGAGCAGGAGATTGACTGGTGGATCCCCGCCGAGTGGGCGGACCACCGCCGGTTGCAGGACATGGTCCGCGACTTGAACCGGGTGTACCGCGAGCAGCCGGCGCTGTGGGAGGAGGACTTCAGCCCCGCCGGCTTCACCTGGATCGACGCCAACGACGCGGAGCAGAGCGTCATCTCATTTCTGCGGCGCCGCCGCGACGGGGCGCCAGGAAACGAACTGGCTTGCCTCGCCAACCTCACTCCCATCCCGCGCCACGGGTACAGGGTCGGGCTGCCGGCCGAGGGAAGGTGGTCCGAGCTGCTGAACACCGACGGGCTGGAGTGGGGCGGGACCGGCCACGGCAATTTCGGTGCCGTCGAAGCAGAGCCGATCCCCTGGCACGGACAGCCCTTCTCCGCGGGGGTGACGCTCCCGCCACTGGGCGTGCTGTGGCTCGGGGCCCCCTGACGCTGCGGGAGGGCGCCCGCGGCCGGAGCTTCCTTTTTCGGCCGTCAAACCGCAGAACGACGTGTCTTATGGCGTCTCGGCCCGTATTCTTTTGATGGTGCGGGCGAGGTCACGGGCAAAACAGTCACGCGGAATACATTCGAGCGGCCCCGCCTGGTGGGGGCGTTGGCCGGTCATAGCCGGCGCGGTGGTGGCGTTGCTCGCGGGCGGAACGGGGGCGGCGATTGCCATCGCCACGTCCGGACCCAGCGCGGCGGAGATCGCAGCGGCCAAGGCCCGTGCCGCGGCCCAGAAGCAGGCCGTCGAGACAGCGGCCCGCAACGCCGAGGTGACGCGCCTCCTCTCCGATCTGACCATCTCGCCGGCGAACGGTTCATCGGCGGTGCAACCAGACACGCCCGTGACGGTGACGCTGAGATCGGGAAGTATCAGTTCGGTCGCTCTGGTTGCCGGCAGCTCGAGCGTGGCGGGGACGTTGAGCCCCGATCAAACGAAGTGGACCTCTGATGGGGGCTTGCAGCCCTCGACCACCTACACCCTGACCGCGACGGTTGCAGGGCCGGGTGGGGTCACGGCGCAACGGTCCGCGTCTTTTACCACCGTCACCCCCGTGGCCAAGGTCACCCTGACCCTCTTCCCGTATGGTGGCATGACAGTCGGGGTCGGCGAGCCGATCATCGTCCACTTCAACCACTCCATCTCCACCGCCGCCGCGCAGCAGTCGGTGTTGTCTCACTTCACCATCACCGAGTCGAATCCCGTCGCCGGCGGCTGGCACTGGTTCAGCCCGACCGAGCTCCATTTCAGGCCTCAGAACTTCTGGCCGACCGGCGAGCAGGTCAGCGTTTCGTCCGATCTAGACGGCTGGGACGCCGGCGGGGGCAGGTGGGGTACCGGGAAGGTCACCGCCAACTTCGTCATCGGCGAGTCCCACGTAGCAGTGGCGAACCTCAGCAGTGACCGCATGACCGTGTCGGTCAACGGAGCGATCATCGCCACTTATCCGGTCAGCGGAGGCAGGGACCAGTACCCCACGATGGGTGGTACGCACATCGTCATGGACAAGGAGTCAGTGGTCCACATGGTGTCGTCGACCGTCGGGATCCCGGTGAACTCGCCCAACGGATACGACGAGTTCGTCTACAACGACGTCCACATCTCCGACAGCGGCGAATACGTGCACGACGCTCCCTGGTCGGTAGGAGCGCAGGGACGCACCAACGTTTCCCACGGGTGCATCAACCTAGGTCCCAACGACTCGCTCGCCTTCTACAACCTCAGCCGGGTCGGCGATGTGGTCGAGGTCGTCGGAAGCCCCCGCCCCGCGGTTGCGGGTGACCACGGGGTAATGGACTGGACGACGGATTGGAGCCAGTGGACGCCGGGCACGGTCGTATCTTCCAACCCGACGCCTCCCACCACCTCTACGACTGCCCCGCCGTCATCCACCACGACGACGGTGCAAGGGACGTCCGCGGGGTACTAGACCGCGGCGCTTATTTCGATCCGCAGGTCTTCGGCGGCTCGTTCGGGGGGAACGACATTGATCAGCACCCCAGAACCCATCTCGAAGCCGCCCCGGGTCGAGATCTTCGGGACGACATGGATGTGCCAGTGGAAGTCTCCCGTCAACCGGAAGGGCGCCGAGTGGAACATGATGTTGTACGCGATGTCGCCAAGGCGGCTGCGCAGTGAGCTGAGGGCACGCTGAACCGAGCGGCCGGTCGCGGCCAGATCGCCGTCGTCGGCATCGTGGAGGTGGCGGCTGTGGCGACGGGGGACGATCAGCATCTCGTAAGGAGTGCCGCTCCAGAAGGGGGTGATCGTCGCCACCCGGTCGTCGGCCATCACGATCCGGTGACCCACCTGCTCCTCGGCGTCAATTGTGGCGCACAGCAGGCAGTTGCCCTGGAACCGGGCGAACCCGGCCAGCTCGTTGGCAGCCTCCCCGGGAATGAACGGCATGGACAGGAGCTGGCCGTGCGGGTGCTCGATCGAGGCGCCGGCCTCGCGGCCGCTGTTCACGACCGCCTGGCTGTACCGCAGCCCAGCGGTGTTCGCATGCGCGGCCATCCGGTCGCGCAGCGCCTCCATGACGAGCGCGGCGTGCGAGTCGGACAGGTCGGCCCAGCTCGATCCGTGGTCGGGCGTGAGAACCAGGACTTCATGCCGCCCACTCGCCGGCGCCTGGGTGAAAAGCGGGCCGAGGTGGTTCACCACCATGGGCTCGGCTCCGCTGAAAGCGGGGTAGCGGTTGGGAACGACGCGGACCTGCCACGAGCCGTCTGGACCGTAGCTGGCGATGGGCTGCGTCGTGTTGTCCTCCAAGCCCGGGCAGAACGGGCAGGGGCGTGTCCGATCTTCCTCGACATCTAGTTGTCGAGGAAGGAAATCCGAGGGTCTCTGCGATCGCTCGCCGGCGATCACCACCCACCTTCCCGTCATCGGGTCGAGTCGCAGCTCGCTCATCGTGACGCAGGGTAACTTGACAGCAACATCGCCTACGACCGTAGCGCCGGCCCGGGGGTATGTTTGCTCACCTCGCGAAACCTCCCGCGCAATTCCGGGTCAAACTCCACAAAAATTCACTCCGTCGCGAGATCCCGTTCACGCTCCGGTGCTCGGCCGGACTCCCCGCCGATGCTCTGAGCATCGGTACGCTGGACCGACGTGCCGGTGTACCTAGATCACGCCGCGGGCGGTCCGTTGCATCCTGATGCGCGCGGGGCCATGCTGCCGTGGCTCACGGACCGCTTCGGCAACCCCTCCGGCTCACATCAGATCGCGCGCGCGGCTCGGGAGGCGATCGACTCGGCGCGAGACGTTGTTGGCGAGATCCTGGGGGTGGAGCCGGGCGGGATCGTTTTCACGTCGGGAGGAACGGAATCCGACAACCTGGCACTGCTGGGTACTGTTGCCGGCAGGCCCGGGTGCATAGTCGTCAGCGCAGTCGAGCACCCCGCGGTGCTCCAGGCCGCTGCTGCATCCGGTCGCGAGGTTCGGGTCGCTCCGGTCAGTGCTGAGGGCGTCGTGGATCCCGCCGGCCTGCGGCCCCTGCTCGGCGACGACGTCGCGCTCGTATCAGTGCAGACCGTCAACCACGAGACCGGCGTTATTCAACCGATCAACGAGATCGCCCGCCTCGTGCGCCGGCGGGCCCCCGGCGCGGTCTTCCATACCGATGCCGTGCAAGCCGCAGCATGGCTCGACCTGGCGGACGTGGCCGGGGGAGCCGACCTGGTGACCGTGTCGTCCCACAAGTGGGGCGGCCCGCAAGGGGCCGGCGCGCTGGCCATCCGGCGCGGCGTGTCGATCCATCCTTTGATGCACGGCGGTGGTCAGGAGCGCGAGATGCGAAGCGGGACCCACAACGTCGCCGCCATCGTCGGGTTCGCTGCTGCGGCGCGAACCTCGGCTCAGTTGCGCCAATCAACTGTTGTCCGCGTACGAACACTTCGTGATGACCTCGCAAGACGAATCATTGGTGAGATCCCTCACGCGATCGAGACGTCCGCCGGCGCCGCGCGGGCCCCGGGACACCTCCACCTGCGCTTCCCCGGGGTGGAAAGCGAAGCCCTGCTCGTTCTGCTCGACGACTCGGAGGTCTGTGCGTCCGCGGGCGCAGCATGTGCAAGCGGCGCGCTCGAACCGAGCCCCGTCCTGCTGGCGATGGGGGTCGACAAAGACGAGGCGCTATGCAGCTTGCGCCTTACCCTCGGACCCAACACCACAGCTGACGAGATCGACACCGCGTCCGACGCGGTGGTCATGTCCGTACGCCGGCTCGGCGGGGGTTGAGCATGCGAGTTCTTGTTGCGATGTCGGGCGGTGTCGACTCGTCGGTGGCGGCTGCGGTGTTGAAGGCGGAGGGCCACGATGTTGTGGGGGCCACCATGAAGCTTTGGGGCGGTCATTCCGACACCGGCTGCTGCTCCGTGGGCGACGTGGATGACGCGCGGCGCGTTGCCCAGCAACTGGGGCTGGCACACCACGTGTTCAATTTCTCGTCTGAGTTCGATCGTCACGTCGTCGGGCCCTATGTCGTCGACCACGCTTCGGGCCGGACGCCGAATCCGTGCGTGGAGTGCAATCGGCACCTGAAGTTCGACCGTTTCATGCAGCGGGGACTGCAGCTTGGATTCGACGCGGTAGCGACGGGCCACCACGCCCGGGTGACTTCAACGAGCGATGGTCGCTTCCAACTTCGCCGGGGCGCCGATCCCGCGAAGGACCAGTCCTACGTCCTCTACATGCTCGGCCAGGACCAACTCGCCCGGACGCTGCTTCCGATCGGCGGGCTTACCAAGGCGGAGGTGAGGGAGATGGCG
The DNA here is from genome assembly GCA_964497005.1 of uncultured Acidimicrobiaceae bacterium. Classification (GTDB taxonomy): domain Bacteria; phylum Actinomycetota; class Acidimicrobiia; order Acidimicrobiales; family Palsa-688; genus DASUWA01. Next base: position 7,410 of record CAZCCS010000027.1, read on the forward strand.
ATCTCACTCGGGTTGAGGACCGCGCGCAAGCCGGATAGCCAGGACGTCTGCTTCATCTCGCGGACCGCCGGTCGCGAGGCGTTTCTCGGGGATCGGATTCCGCTTCGGCCAGCGACCGTTCGCGACGAGCACGGCGAAGTTATCGGTCAGCTCCCCGCCGTCGAGTTGGTGACCGTCGGTCAGCGGCGCGGTCTCGGCGCCCTCGGCACCGTCGCCGGAGAGCGGCGGTACGTCGTGGATGTGGACGTGCCGGCGGCGACAGTGACGGTGGGTGGGCTGGGCGATCTGATGGTCGACTCGCTCGCGGTGCGCAACATGTGTTGGGTCGACGAAGCCCCAGCGCCAGGCGATCCGCTCGAGGTTCAGATGAGCGCCCACGGGCGGCCGGTGCCGGCGGCCTGGTCACCTCCGGGGACGGTTCAAGTCGACCAGCCGGTGCGACGGGTAGCGCCCGGACAGAGCGTCGTGCTCTACCGCGGCGATTCGGTAGTGGGCGGGGGGCTTTCCGACTGATGAGCCCCAAAGACGACGTGGCCGCAAGGGCCGAGGAGCTCCGCCGGCAGATCGAGTACCACACCCGCCGTTACTTCGTTGACGACGACCCCGAGATCACCGACGCGGAGTTCGACGAGCTGGTCGCAGAACTGGCCCGGATCGAGCAGGAGCACCCCGAGCTGGCGGCCCCCGACTCGCCGACGGCGACGGTGGGCGGCTTGGCGTCCCCGCTCTTCGCCGAGGTCCGGCATCGCACGCCGATGATGTCGCTGGACAAGACCACCAGCTACGAGGAGCTCATCGCCTGGGGTAAGCGGATGGACCGGTTCATATCCGGCCACGTCGACTACACGTGCGAGCTCAAGATCGACGGGCTGGCGATGAGCCTTCTCTACGAGAAGGGCGAACTGGTGCGCGCCGCCACCCGTGGGGACGGCGAGATCGGCGAGGACGTGACCACCAACGTTCTGACCATCGAAGAGATCCCTCGCTCGCTCGGAAACCGAGCCCCGGATGTGGTCGAGGTCCGCGGTGAGATCTACATGCCGATCCCGGCGTTCGACGAGCTCAACGAACGGCAGACCAAAGCGGGCGCACGGACGTTCATCAACCCGCGCAACGCGGCGGCGGGCTCGCTGAGGCAGAAGGACGCGTCGGTCACCGCGTCGCGCGACCTTCGCTTCTGGGCCTACCAGCTCGGAACCCTCGAGGGTGGCCCCGAGTTTTCGCAGCACGTTCAGACGCTGGACTGGATGCGGTCGGTTGGTCTTCCGGTCAATCCGCACATTGAATTGGAGCGGAGTCTCGAGGATGTCGACCGCTACTGTCGCACCTGGCTTGACCGGCGTCACACCCTGCCCTACGAGATAGACGGCACCGTCGTGAAGGTCAACGGGCTGGCACAACGCCGCGAGCTCGGGTCGACCTCGAGGGCTCCCCGTTGGGCGATCGCTTACAAGTTCCCGCCCGAGGAGAAGACGACCAAGCTCAGGGACATCATGGTGTCGATTGGTCGCACCGGTAAGGCGACGCCGTTCGCGCTCCTCGAGCCCGTCGTTGTCGGAGGTGCGACGGTCTCGCTGGCGACGCTGCACAACGAGGACCAGGTCCGCGTCAAGGACGTCCGACCCGGGGATACCGTCGTGGTGAGGAGAGCCGGGGACGTCATACCCGAAGTGAGGGGGCCGGTCCTCCCGCTTCGCCCCCCGGGCGTCGAGGAGTGGGCGTTTCCCACGAAGTGCCCGGTCTGCGGCCAGAAGCTGGTCAGGCTCGAAGGGGAGAGCGACACCTTCTGCGTCAACACCGACTGCCCCGGACAAAGGGTCCAGAGGATCGCCCATTTCGCCTCGCGAGGCGCGATGGACATCGAGCACCTCGGGGAGCGAACCGTTGCCCACTTCACCCGCGAGGGACTCCTCCACGACGTGGCCGACATCTACAGCCTCGACTTCGACAAGATCGCATCCTTCGAAGGCTGGGGGGAGACCTCGACGAACAACCTGCGGGCCGCGATCGAGGCCTCGAAGAGTCGCCCTCTCGCCAATCTCCTGGTCGGCCTGTCCATCAGGCATCTGGGATCCACCGGCAGTCAGATCCTCTCCCGCCACTTCCGCAATCTCGACCGAATCATTGACGCAAGTGCCGAGGAGCTGTCCGCCGTGGAAGGAGTGGGTCCGATCATCGGGGCGAGCGTTCAACGTTTCTTTGCCATGGAACCCAACCGGCTCGTCGTCGAGCGCCTCCGGGCGGCTGGGCTGAACTTCGAGGGCCCATCCGCGCCGCAGATACCGCAGGTGTTGAACGGGATGTCCATCGTCGTTACCGGAACCCTTGAAGGCTGGTCGAGAGAAGCCGCGGAAGAGGCGATCAAGGCGCGAGGCGGTAAGAGCCCGGGAAGCGTGTCGAAGAAGACGACCGCGGTGGTTGTCGGGTCCGAGCCCGGCGCAGCGAAGCTCAGCAAAGCAACCGAACTCGGGGTTCCCGTTATCGACGAGACAGCCTTCGCCCGACTTCTCGAGACCGGGGAACTGCCCGCAGTCGGTTGATGTGAGGAGGGCCCGGAGCTTCGACCCCCGGTCCCGTCCGTGCTTCGCACGAAAACGAGGACCTGGGGCCGCTGCTCCGGCCCCTCCTCACGGTGACCCGGCGGGTCAGTTCGCGAAGGCTCTAAAGGC
>CAZCCS010000027.1:10088-15566 GCA_964497005.1 uncultured Acidimicrobiaceae bacterium
GGCCTGGCCGGGGTAGCCGCGACGGCCTGCCGGAGGCGGAGGAAGGCCGGCAGCTCGAGTAGCTCGGCCTCGTTTTCCTGCGCAGTAGGGACGGGCCGAGCTTTCGAGATGTCCGGGCTCTCCTCCGCTCACAGTCAAGATCACAGGTCCGCGTTCGAAGAGGCGGGCGCAAGTACTCTCCTTTGGATGGCGACGCCTCGCATCGCCGACTCGGTGGGGCGCGTCCTTGGTGACCGCTACCGCCTGATCCGCCCGCTCGGTACGGGCGCGTCGGCTCACGTTTATGTGGCGGAGGACGTGAGCCTGCGCCGGCGAGTGGCCATCAAGATCCTTCATCCGGCGCTCGCCGGCGACGAGGGTTTTCTGCGGAGGTTTCGCGCGGAGGCGCAGGTCGTCGCCGCGCTTCGGCACCCCAACATTCTCCGCGTCTACGACTGGGGCGAGGACGGCGGCGCCCCCTATCTGGTGATGGAACTGCTCGAAGGGGGAAACCTCCGTTCCCTGCTCGACCGGGGGCACCTGCTCAGCCCGGCGCAGGCCGCAGCCATCGGCGCGGACGCCGCACGAGCGCTCGACTACGCCCACCGGCGCGGTCTGGTGCACCGCGACATCAAGCCGGCGAACCTGATCTTCGACGATGAAGGCAGGCTCACCGTCGCGGACTTCGGGCTCGCTCGTGCACTGGCCGAGGCGACGTGGACGGAGCCCGCCGGCGCGGTCGTGGGCACAGCTCGTTACGCGGCGCCTGAGCAGGCGCGCGGCGAGACGTTGGATAGCAAAGCCGATGTTTACTCGCTCGCGCTGGTGCTCATCGAGGCGACCACCGGACGGGTTCCGTTCGTTGCGGACACGACGATCGGCACTCTCATGGCGCGGGTGGGAAGGGACGTTCCCGCTCCCGAGGAACTCGGACCGCTGGGGCCGGCGCTGGCGGCTGCCGGGACAGCCGATCCCGAGAGGAGGGTGGATGCTGCCGCGCTGGCGTGGTCTATGGATGCGGTGGCCGCCAAGCTCCCACCGCCAGCCCCACTGCCCCTGGCCGCTCCTTTGGTCACCGGCGCGACCGAGGCTGACATCGACCCGACCGAATTCCCCGGTCGTACCAAGCTTTTCGACGTCGCTGCCTTAGACGACGACCCTGAAACTCGGCCGCCTGTGACGGTGCAGCGATCGGTTGCACCATTCATTGCGGAACCTGCTCCGGTATGGGAGCCCGCCCCCCGGCCGGAACCGCTCACGGAGGCGGAACCTGCGGGCCGGCGCAGGAGACGGCGCGTGCGGATCGCTGTCATCGTGTTGGCGACCCTCCTGCTACTGGGCGGCGCGGCCGCTGCGGCGCTCGTAGGTACCGGGGTACTGACCCCGACCCATCAGGTCCCGGTGGTCGTCAATCAGCCCGAGCAGGCTGCTCGGGCTGCGCTGTCACGGGTGCATCTGAAACTGGTTGTGGAGGGCCGGTCCTACTCCGCTTCGCAGACGGGCACGGTCTTGTCGCAGCGGCCAGATCGCGGGCGGTTGGCGGAGGGCTCCACCGTGTCGGTGGTCCTGTCTCTCGGCCCCCAGCCGGTGAAAGTCCCAACCGGGCTAACTGGCCTACCTGAGGCCGACGCCGCGGCGGTCCTGCAGGCCCTCGGGCTGAAGGTCGGGAACCTGACTCACGCGACGAGCATGACGGTGCCATCCGGCGACGTGATCTCGAGCAGTCCCAACTCGGGGACGCTGTTGCCGGGGCAATCCGTCGATCTCGTGGTTTCGACCGGAAAGCCGACTGCAGTTGTGCCCGCGCTAAGCGGGCCGAACGCGGTGTCGTTCGCTGCCGCGCAGTCCGCTCTGCAATCTCTGGGGCTGATCGCACTCGAAAGCGACCAGTTCAGCAACACTGTTGCGAAAGGTCAGGTAATCGGAACCCAGCCGCCCGGCGGCACGACGGTAACGGTCGGCACCCAAGTGACGGTGTTGATCTCCAAGGGCCCCGACCTCGTCGCCGTTCCGAACTTGCAGGGGCAGACCGTTCCCCAGGCGACACAGCTGCTCAACTCGGCGGGATTCGCCGTCACGGTGAACAACGCCAGCTCGAACGCGACCGTGAAGAGCACGAACCCGCCGGCGGGAACCATGGCCCCGCGCGGATCAAACGTCACGATCGTCACCAACTGAGAAAACGTCGTCGGGCAATCGTTGCGGGAAATCGCCTCTTCGGGGTTTGCGGGTTTTCGTGGTCTCGGCAATCTCGGGTTGCCGCTGCAATGGGCATTTCGGGCAAAGATTCCTGTTTGTTGACGTTGCGCTCTGGCGAGGTTCCCCTACACTGTTGAGCAGAGGGTCGTGGGGGGCGGCGTGCTGAGGCAGCGATCCCCAGCCGTTGCCGGTGCCGCCGCCCCCCTCGACCCTTGTGTGCGCGGGTGGGGACTCGGGTCGCGCCGGCGGCTTAGGACACCGGGGCGAGTGCCGGGTTAGCGAGACGGTTCTGCTGGAAGAGCACGATTCGTCCGTGATGCCCCGCGCGGACTAGCCCGGCCGGACGGCGTGAACGACCCGTTCGGACCATCAAGAAGCCAGCCGAGACCCCCGACACAACTGCGGTATCAGGGCAGACCGCAACGACCGGGTTCATCCCCGGTCGCAAGTCAAGGGGGAAATCGCTCAATGCGAGGTAGCACCAGCAGGCGTCTGATTCGGTTCGTACCGGCGCTCGCCGTCGGCGCAGCGGCCTTGTTCGTCACGGCCCCCGGTGCTTCGGCAGCCGGGATTTCGACGACGTTCCAGGTGACCGGAGGTTCATTGACCATTACCCAACCCGCGTCCGTCAACCTGGGCAGCGTGGCCGCCGGATCCCTGACCCTTTCCAAATCCCTCGGCACCGTTTCCGTCAGTGATACTCGAGGGACCCTCACCAGCAACTGGACCGCGACCGTCAGCTCCACCAGCTTCACCACAGGTACAGCGACCCAGTACGAGACGGTCGCGAACAGCAGCGTCGCTTACTCGGCAGGACTGGCCACATCGAGCACCGGGGTAGGGGCCTTCACGCCCGGAACCCTCGCGACCATGACCAACCCGGGAACCGCGGGTCTGTGGGTCGGGACGAGCACCAACTCGGTTTCGTGGGACCCGACCGTGACCTTCACGCTGTCGCCGTCTCAGGTGATCGGCACCTATACCGGCACCATCACCCACTCAGTCGCCTAGCCTCTCGGCGTTGCGAAAGCTTGCCGCATTACTCGTGGCAGTGGCCGGCGCGATAGCGCCGGCCACTGGCGCGTTCGCACAATCCTCCGGCAACACCCAACCGACGGCCGGCGGCAGCACCCAGCCAACCATCGGCATTCGACTGCTCGACGCACCGACGACTCTGGCGAACGACCCACGCGCCAGGATCTACATCATCGACCATGTCGCGCCCGGGGCGGTTTTTTCCCGGCGGGTGGCTGTCTCGAGCAGCGCTGACGTCCCCGTGCGCGTCACTCTCTACGGCGGTGCCGCCAGCATTGATGGGGGAGCGTTTCTGGCCGAACCGCAGGGTCAAGGCAACGACCTCACCACTTGGATCACCGTCAATCCGAACTCCGTGGTGGTTCCACCACACGGGGAGTCGACCGCGACAGTGACGATCAATGTCCCAACCGATGCTGGTCCCGGGGAAAGATACGGGGTGGTGTGGGCCCAACCCCCTGCGGCGACGGCCAGCAGCGGCGTCTCGGAGATCAACCGCGTCGGCGTGCGGGTCTACCTTTCCGTTGGCACCGGAGTCGCCCCGGCCACCGATTTCACAATCAACTCGCTCACTGCCGCCCGGGACTCTTCGGGCACTCCCTTCGTCAAGGCGCTTGTGCACAACACCGGGGGACGGGCCCTGGACCTGTCTGGTTCGCTCGACCTGACCAGCGGCCCTGGCGGGGTGAGGGCCGGACCCTTCCCAGCAAAGCTCGGAACGACGCTTGGGATCGGTCAGACCGAGCCGGTGACGATTCCACTCGACCCGAACATTCCGAGCGGACCGTGGCTCGCAACGGTGACGTTGACGTCGGACCAGACCACGCGCGAAGCGAAAGGAACGATTTCGTTCCCGACCGTCGCGGGAACCTCCGCGATTCCGGTCGCGGCCATAGCGGTGCACCATCACCGGGGTCCAAGCTTCATCTTCCTGACGGTGATAGCAGCGATAGTGCTCGTTGCAGTCCTCCTGCTTCTGTTGCTGGTCTGGCGCCGGCGGAAGGAGGACGAGGCCGACGAGGACGACAACAAGCCGGTCAGGGTTGGTGCGGCAAAGTAGTCAGTCAGTAGGTCAGCCGGCCATGAGCGCCAGGTGGGCCCGCACCCTCGCGATGGCCTGGGCTTGAACCTCGTGCAGCGCGTCGGCCATGGCGACCAATTGCTCCGACTCCCAGACCAGCTGCTCGCGGGCTTTCGACGAGTGCTCCGCCGCTCCGGCAACGGCAACAGCACGAGCGTCGAGTCGCTCCGCGAGCTGACCGACCGACGAGATCGCCTGGCGCACAGACAAGTGCACTCGCCGCTCCGGCGCGGGCACCCGCCCGTCGCCGGCGGCAGAAGGTTCCGGGCGGGCGTCATGCGGGACAACCCCGCCCCGGCCGCCGCGTGAAGTCACCGATCCGAAAACACCGGTCAGCACTTCGTTGAGCGTCGCACCCGGCGGTATATCGAGCTTGCGACGCAGAGCGCGCCGGATGTTCCGAACGGTCCCGACCCGGATGCCCAAGCTCCGGCCCATGTCCTCGGCGGACAGTCCCTCGGCGGACAGGATCGCCACCTGCGTCTCCCGAGGTGACAGCCGATAGACGGCCAGAGGCGTTTCTGACTCGGACGGCTCAACGCGCCGCCCGGAGACGACCCGTGGCCCGCCCCGGTTGTTTCGATCGATCTGCCGGGGCATGCCCAGTTTCCTTCCTGCCCGCTGTCGCCGGCCGCGCTCCGCTCGACGTTCTACTTCGGTCGCATCGGTCGCCGGTAGAGGACTATTTGGGAAAATAACCCATTCAGGTGGTATCGCCCGGCCCGGGTCTAGGCGGTTATTTCCTGAAGGCGCTTGGCCAGTTCGAGCGCGGCGGGGTCGGCGTTGCCCGCCATGCCTGCCGTCTGGAGTGCGAGCATCTTGGTGATGTCACCGTCGACCCTGATCCGCCCCGACATGAAAGCCTGCATAGCTGCCTGGGCATCCCCGTCGACAAGTATCGCCTTGGCGGTGTCGTAGGAAATGGTGATGGTCAGGTCCGGCGACTCGACATGCCCCGTCTCCATCTGCAGCTCTCCGGAAGAGGTGTCGACGTGCGCGTGGATGACCCCCTCGCCGAAGGGGACGTCCTGGATTATCTGATTCATGCGCACGCTGACCGGGATCTGTGGGGTGCGCCCGTGGTACTCCTCGCGGATCCGGCGCGCCTCCGCCAGCCACTCGTCGCTCAGGAACTGGTACTGGGCCAATAGCTCTCCCCGGTATACGCGCGAGCGCCGCAGCGT
>CAZCCS010000028.1:0-15435 GCA_964497005.1 uncultured Acidimicrobiaceae bacterium
ACTACCCCTTATCCGCTGAGAAAAACCGACCCCTTCTGTGCGGTCAGCGGCGTCTCCCTGGTTCCCGGGACCCGGCAGGGCTTCAATCCCGCCCGGGCAGCCGCGGAGGCGAACCTTCTCGCGTCGCGGGGAGCACAGCCGTGGGCGTCGTTGTTGAAGTACGCGAACACGTCCTCGCCTGACTGCCATTGCTGGGCGACCCTTCCGGCCCAGGTCTGGAGAGCAGCGTCGCCGTAGCAGGACTCCGGCGATGCCCTGCCCCGGTGAAAACGCACGTAGCCCCAATCTGCTGTGCGCCATTCAGGGACTTTCACCGGGCCACCGTCAGCCAGGCACAGGGCGGAGCCGTGGCGCTCGAGAACGCGTCGGCACTCATCGCTGAACCAGCTGGGGTCGCGCACCTCGATAGCGACCCGTGCTCTTGACGGAAACGCCTTGAGAGTTGCGTCCAAGGAATCAACATCGGCCTTGAGGTTCGGGGGGAGTTGGAGAAGAAAGGGACCGAGCTTGTCCCCCAGCCCGAGCGAGCGATCAACCAGCAGTCGCACCGGGTCGACCGGGTCACGCAACCGCCGAATGTGAGTGAGGTAACGGCTGGCCTTCACCGCGACCAGAAAGTCGTCGGGGACCTCAGCCGCCCACCGCTCGAACGCCTCCCTGGCCGGAAGCCGGTAGAAGGCGTTGTTCAACTCCACCGTCGCAAACCTCTGCGCGTAGTACGACAGCCACTGCTTCTGGGAAAGGCCGGGCGGGTAGAAGCCGCCCTTCCAGTGTTGATAATGCCAACCGGACGTTCCGATCAGGACGGGCATGCTCCGCCTTCCTGGAGAGAGGTGACGCTCATGGGTACTACCCCACAGCGGGACCTGTCGCCATAGTCGGGCGTGTACGCTCCCGCTCCGGAGGTGTCCGAGCGCCTGGTGGGCTCCGCCGCCTTCAAAGCGGTTGGCTGTAGTGACCCTGCAGCGGCGGGTTCGATTCCCGTCCACCTCCGCTCATGGGCTGTGCGTCGCAGCACCCCACGGGGCCGGGAGCCGTGCGGCCCGGTAAACGGGTCGCCACGGCCGCCCCGGTGACCTGACTGCTGCGAGAATGGGCCATCGCCGATACCCATCACAGATCCGATGTCTGAAGACGGCAGCACCCGTCCCGCTGACTCGGCCCGGCCACCGTCGGTCGACCAGCTTGCCAGGGAGTTGGCCAACCTGAGCGGACTGCCACATCCCTTGCTCGTCGATGCCGCAAGGGCTGCAATTGGCGTGTCGGGTTCCTCGACGGTGACTGCCCGCGCTTTGGAGTTGGCTCGGGCTTCGGAACGCGCACTGCTTCAACCCGTTGTAAACGCCACGGGCGTGCTTCTTCACACCAACCTCGGAAGAGCACCGTTCGCACCGGACCAGCCGGCGTCCTACTCCAATGTCGAACTCGACCTCGGTAGCGGCCGCCGTGGGGATCGGTCCGCGCATGCGGCGAGGCTCATTGCTCGGGAGTGCGGCGCGGAGGACGCGTTGGTCGTCAACAACGGCGCCGCCGCGCTGCTGCTCGTCGTCTCCGCTCTGAGCAAGCAAGGCGAAGTGGTGGTAAGCCGAGGAGAGTTGATCGAGATAGGCGGTGGTTTTCGCATCCCCGAGGTTCTGGCCGGATCAGGTGCCCACCTGGTCGAAGTCGGCACAACCAACCGAACCAGGATCTCCGATTTCGCCTCCGCGGTCGGACCCCGGACTGGTCTCCTTTTGAAGGTTCACACCTCGAACTACCGGATCGTGGGCTTCACCGAATCGGTCGAGGTCCACGAGCTGGCGGAGCTATCAAGGTCCGTGGCGGTCGGCGGACAACGCGTACCCGTCGTGATGGACGTCGGCTCGGGCCTCCTTGATGCCGGGTGCCCATGGCTGCCGGGCGGTCCTCCCGCCTGGCTGGCCGGTGAGCCAGCAGTGAAGCAGGTCCTCGCCGCGGGGGCAGACTTGGTCACCTTCAGCGGGGACAAACTCCTGGGCGGCCCCCAGGCAGGCATCATCGCTGGTTCGAGCAGCCTCGTCGCCGCCTGCCGGTCTCATCCTCTGGCCAGGGCATTGCGTCCCGGTGGCCTCATCCTCAGCTCGCTGCAGACATTGATGCTGTCGTACCTGCGGGGAGATGCAGGCGTGACGCTTCCGGTATGGAGGATGGCCAGCACCGACGTCGCGGAGTTGCGCCGGCGCGCTGAAGCCCTGGCAATCGGAGAAGTGGTCGAATGCGAATCCGTCATGGGCGGAGGGTCACTCCCGGGAAGGACCATTCCCTCGATTGGTGTCGCGTTGGACGGGGACGTTCGAAGTGAGCTCTTGGAACACGATCCTCCCGTAGTCGCGCGGGTGGTCGCGGGGCGGACGGTATGCGACCTCCGCACTGTCTTCCCCAACCAGGACGATGCGCTTCAGAAAGCGCTCCTGGCATGACTGTTCTCGCCACAGCAGGGCACGTTGACCACGGCAAGTCGACGCTCGTCCGGTTCCTGACTGGAACCGACCCGGACCGTTTGGCCGAGGAAAAAGAACGGGGAATGACGATAGATCTGGGTTTCGCATCCGCGACGCTTCCCTCGGGGGCCGAGCTGGGTTTCGTCGACGTCCCCGGCCACGTGCGGTACGTGAAGAACATGCTGGCCGGCGCCACCTCGGTCGAGGCGTGCCTCTTCGTCGTCGACGCGACAGAGGGTTGGAGACCTCAGTCGGAAGAGCATCTCCGCATACTCGAGATTTTGGGAGTACAGCACGGGGTGGTCGCGCTGACCAAGGTCGCACTGGTCGACCGCGAAAGCGCTGAACTCGCCGCCCTGGAGGTGGCCGATCACTTGGCTGGGACCTTCCTCGAGGAAGCGGAGACGGTGTTTGTCGACGCGCCAACAGGAGTGGGAGTGGATGAGTTGACGGCTGCGATCGACCGGATGATCGCCGCCCTACCCGACCCGCCCGACAACGAGCGGCCCCGCCTCTGGGTTGACCGCAGCTTCGCCATACACGGAGCCGGCACTGTCCTGACCGGCACCTTGTTGGGAGGCCGGATCTCTCTGGACGACGAGCTCGTGGTGGAGCCAGGCCACCGGGGGGTCCGGGTAAGGGGACTTCAGAGCCATCATGGCGCGCTGCTGAATGCGGGACCGGGGCGCCGATTGGCCGTCAACGTCGCGGGCGCTGACCACCATCTCGTACGCCGCGGTGACGCCCTGGTGCGCTCCGGTCAGTGGCATCTGACCTCGTGTTTCGACGCCTCCCTTCGCGTGATCGAAGGTGTCGACGTCTCAGTCGGTCCGCGCGGTGCATACAGGGTGCATCTCGGCGCCGGCAGTGTCCCAGTCCGTGTCCGACCGGTTGGGAAAAGCGGTTCGATCGAGCCCGGCGAGGAGGGGGCGGTCCGGATCTGGCTTCAGCACCGGGCCCTGCCACTGCTTCCGGGCGACCGTTACGTCCTACGGGAGATGGGTCGTGCCACGACGGTGGGGGGCGGCGAGATACTCGACGTGGACCCGGTGCTGCCTGCCTCGCGGGCCGCTCCTTCCCTATCCGTCGAGCGGGTCGTTGCCGAGCGGGGCTGGGTGGAAGCGTCCGAGCTCGGACGACTCACCGGGGTTCGCTGCCAGCCGAACGTCGGCCGCTGGGTGATGACGCCGGCGAGACGACGCGAGATCGAGAGTTCCATGATCGAGAAGGCCACCGGCTCCGGAAGGGAGGGCATCCGGCTAGCTTCTTTGAGCGAAATCGAACGTGCTGTTCTGGCCGCCGGTGTAGATGGTCTGGTGGCAGATCGGGACCGGGTTTACCGGTCCGACATGGCTGGTTCCGGCCTCAGCAGCTCCGCGATGGAGGTGCTGACCCTGCTCGAGGGAGATCCGTGGTCGCCTCCCGACATACCCCTCTCTCAAAGAGGGGCGTTGCGGGAGTTGGAGAAGGCAGGTCTGGCGCGTGAGGCGGGCGATGTGTGGTTCGCCGCGTCCGCGGTAGACCGGGCAGTGGAGACCCTTGCCACCTTGCTCGAGAACGAACCGGCGGGCTTCACGGTGTCAGCCGCACGGCAGGCCCTCGGCTCCAGTCGGAAATACATCGTGCCGTTGCTCGCATATCTGGACAGGACCGCCGTGACCCGGCGGGTAGGCGACGTCAGGATCGCCGGCCCGCGCATGCCCTCGAGGATGGAGGCAGGGTGATCTCTCCCGACGTGAAGCTGACGGATTGGACGACCTGCGGGGGTTGCGCCGCCAAATGGCCAGGAGGGCGGCTCGGGTCCCTCATCGGCTCCCTCGGTGCAGCGGCGGATCCGGATCTCCTGCTCGGACTCACGCCGTTCGATGACGCCGCGGTGTACCGGCTCACGCCTGAAGTGGCCTTGGTGTCAACCACCGATTTCTTCCCACCGCTGGTGGACGACCCGTCGGACTTCGGCGCTGTCGCCGCTGCCAACGCCTGCAGCGACGTCTTCGCCATGGGAGGGACGGTGGTATTGGCCTTGAACATCGCCGCTTTCCCTGAAGACTTTCCCGAACCGACCATCGCCACGATCTTCGAGTCGGCTGCCGACGTGGTTCGGTCAGCGGGAGGAACGATCGCGGGGGGTCACACCATCCGGGCCGCGGAGCCGATATTCGGGCTCGCGGTCCAAGGCGTCGTGCATCCCGATCGGGTCTGGTCCAAGGGAGGGGCCAGAGCCGGCGACACGCTGATGCTCTCGAAGCCGATCGGATCGGGCATCGCTCTCGCCGGGGGAACTCCGAATGACCGATCGCTGGTCGTTAGGACGATGCGTACGCTCAATGATCGGGCGGCCGCCGATCTTCATGGGATCGAGGGGGAGGGGGCCGTTCACTCGGTCACCGACGTAACCGGTTTCGGCCTGGCCGGCCACGCGTGGGAGCTGGCGGAGCGCAGCGGTGTGACCGTTCGTATATCCGTGGCCGACGTCCCGCTGTATCACGGGGCGCTGGATCTCGCTCGGAACGGGGTGCGAACGGGCGGAGACGCGCGCAACCGCGCGTATCTGGGTTCGAGGCTCACCGGTGACGTCTCCCCTGAGATGGAGGCGTTGGTGCTCGACCCGCAGACGTCTGGAGGCCTTCTCGCCTCGGTGGACGCCGACCGCGCCGACTACCTCGCCTCCCATGGCTGGTCGCAGGTGGGCTCGGTGGCGTCCGGCGAATCGCGAGTGGAGCTAATTTCGAGCAGGAGCCACATATGAAAATTCGTGACTGGCCCGTACTACGACAGCTGCAAGGAGACGACCACCTGGGAAGAGGCCAGGCGGTCAAGTCGGAGGCGTCTTCGAGGCTGGTGCCACGCATCGCCGACGCCGACAAGGTGACCAAGTCGGTCTGTCCGTACTGCGCGGTGGGCTGCGCACAGAACGTATACGTCAAAGACGAGAAGGTCGTTCAGATCGAGGGCGACCCGGACTCGCCGGTGAGCCGAGGGCGGCTCTGCCCCAAGGGTTCAGCCAGCCTGCAACTGACCACCGGCCCATCGCGGCTCTACGACGTCCTTTACCGGCCGCCCGGCGGAGCGGACTGGCAGGTGCTGGACCTGGACACCGCAATGAACATGGTCGCCGACCGGGTGATAAAGACCAGGCGAGAAAGCTGGCAGTGGCACGACGAAGACGGCCTGAACGTGCGGCGTACCCTGGGCATCGCAAGCTTGGGCGGAGCGACGCTGGACAACGAAGAGAACTACCTGATGAAGAAGCTGTACACCGCCCTAGGGGTGATACAGGTCGAGAATCAGGCCCGACTTTGACACTCTTCCACCGTCCCCAGTTTGGGGACATCGTTCGGTCGGGGCGGGGCAACAACCTTTCAGCAGGACCTGCAGCACGCTGACTGCATCGTCATCGAGGGATCCAACATGGCCGAGTGCCATCCGGTCGGGTTCCAGTGGGTCATGGAAGCCAAGGCCAGGGGCGCGAAGGTGATCCACGTCGACCCGCGCTTCACCCGCACGAGCGCTGTCGCCGACCTGTTCGTACCGTTGCGCGTCGGGACCGATATCGCGTTCCTCGGCGGGATCATCCGCTATGTGATCGAGAACGAGAGGTACTTCCGCGAATATCTCCTCGCCTACACCAACGCCCCGACGATCGTCGGTGAAGAGTTCAAGGACACCGAAGACCTGGACGGCCTGTTCTCCGGGCTGAACACGGAGGACCGTAGCTACGACGTCCAGTCCTGGATGTATGAGGGCGCGCAAGTCCAAGCCGCTTCCGGCAGGCGGTCTCACCAGGCCGGCCGAGGGGAGTCCCATGGATCCGGGGGGGCCAACGTCGCGGAGGGCACCGAGCGGGACGAAACGTTGCAGCACCCGAGGTGCGTGTTCCAGATCCTCAAGCGACACTTCTCCCGGTACACCCCTGAGATGGTCGAGCAGATCTGCGGAGTCCCGCGGTCGCTGTTTCTCGAGGTCTGCGAAGCACTGGTCGAGAATTCGGGTCGGGACCGCACCAGCGCCTTCTGCTATGCGGTCGGCTGGACACAGCATTCCGTCGGTGTGCAGTACATCCGAACCGCTTCGATCCTGCAATTGCTGCTCGGCAACATAGGCCGCCCGGGCGGGGGGATCATGGCGTTGCGCGGGCACGCGAGCATCCAGGGCTCCACAGACATTCCCACCCTGTACAACCTTCTTCCCGGCTACATCCCGATGCCCAACGCCCACCACGACGAGAACCTCGAGATGTTCGTGGAGGGAACCTCAACCAACAAGGGGTACTGGGCCAACATGAAGTCTTACCTGGTAAGCCTTCTAAAGGCCTGGTGGGGATCAGCGGCGACAGAAGATAACGACTTCTGCTTCGACTACATACCTCGGATCACCGGGAGCCACAGCACATACGAAACTGTGATTGCCCAGATCGACGGCACGTGCAAGGGCTACTTCCTTTGGGGAGAGAACCCGGCGGTCGGTTCGGCCAACGGGAAGATGCAACGTCTCGGAATGGCGAATCTCGACTGGCTGGTGGTCCGGGACTTCTCGCTCATCGAGTCAGCCACATTCTGGAAAGACGGGCCGGAGATCGAATCGGGAGAGCTGACTACTGAAACCATTCCGACAGAGGTTTTCTTCTTTCCCGCTGCCGCCCACACCGAGAAGAACGGAAGCTTCACCAACACCCAGCGAATGCTTCAATGGCACCACGCCGCAGTCGAGCCAGCGGGTGCGGCTCGAAGCGACCTGTGGTTCGCGTACCACCTCGGCCGGCTGATCCGCCAGAAGTTGGCCGCGTCGACCGATGACATGGACCGCCCTGTCCTCGATCTCACGTGGAGCTACCCGACCGAAGGATCGATCGCGGAGCCGGTCGCCGAGGCGGTGCTCGCCGAGATAAACGGTTGGGGCCCCGGCGGGGAACCGCTCGCTTCATACGAGCAGCTACGACAGGACGGGTCGACCGCCTGCGGGTGCTGGATCTACTGCGGGGTGTATGCCGAAGGTGAAAACCAAGCGGCGCGAAGAAAGCCGGGGCGGGAGCAGAACTGGGTCGCCAACGAGTGGGGATGGGCTTGGCCGGCTAACCGTCGGATCCTCTACAACCGGGCGTCCGCCGACCCAGACGGCCACCCATGGAGCGACAGGAAGGCATTGGTTTGGTGGGACGACGAACAGGCGAAGTGGACCGGCCACGACATACCTGACTTCTCGGCTTCGAAGCCCCCGTGGTACGAGCCCGCCTTCGGGTCCCGCGGGCCGGAAGCGCTTTCGGGGACGGATGCGTTCGTGATGCAGGCGGACGGAAAGGCCTGGCTGTTCGTGCCGGCGGGGCTCACCGACGGTCCGCTGCCGGCTCATTACGAGCCACAGGACTCGCCGGTGCCCAACCTGCTCTATGGCCAACAGCGCAACCCCGTGAGGCAGCTGATGAGCCGAAAGCACAACCTCTACCACCCCGACCCGTCGGATCCGGGGTCCAGCGTGTTCCCCTTCGCACTCACCACGTTCCGACTTACCGAGCACCACACCGCGGGCGGGATGAGCCGGTGGTTGCCGTACCTCTCGGAACTCCAGCCGGAGATGTTCTGCGAGGTCTCGCCGCAGCTTGCCGAGGAGCGGGGTCTCGAGCACATGGGGTGGGCGACGATCATCACCGCCCGCAATGCGATCGAAGCTCGGGTGCTGGTCACCGACCGGGTGCCGGCGCTGAACGTGAACGGAAGGATCATCCACCAGATCGCATTGCCGTGGCATTGGGGACCCAACGGCTACTCGACTGGCGACGCGGCGAACGACCTGGCGTCAGTCGCCCTCGACCCGAACGTGCACATCCAGGAGGTGAAGGCGATGACCGGTGACATCCGTCCGGGGCGCAGGCCCCGTGGACCTGACCAAGTAACTCTCGTGGAGGACTACGTGAAGCGGGCCGGGATCACCGAGTCGACCGGGACGGAGGTGCGCGATGGCCGCTGAGCTCCAATCCGTCGGGTACCCCGATCCGCCGCGTGTGGGCTTCTTCACCGACACGTCCGTATGCATCGGATGCAAGGCCTGCGAGGTCGCGTGCAAGGAATGGAACGGCGTCCCCGAGGATGGCCTGACCTTGACCGGGATGTCCTTCGACAACACCGTGGGTCTCGGAGCTGACACGTGGCGCCATGTCGCGTTCATCGAGCAAAGGGTGGCCTCAACCGACGGCTCACCTGCCGGAAGCGGGGTCCGTTGGCTGATGTCCTCAGACGTCTGCAAGCACTGCACACACGCCGCCTGCCTGGACGTCTGCCCGACCGGCGCTCTGTTCCGAACGGAGTTCGGCACTGTCGTAGTCCAGGAAGACGTGTGCAATGGCTGCGGGTACTGCATACCCGCGTGTCCGTACGGCGTGATCGATCAGCGCCGGGGCGACGGTCGGGCCTGGAAGTGCACCCTCTGCTACGACCGGTTGAGCGTGGGCGCGGAGCCGGCCTGCGCGAAAGCCTGCCCGACCGAGTCGATTCAGTTCGGCCCGCTCGACGAACTGCGGGAACGGGCGGACCTCCGGCTGACCGAGTTGCACAATGCCGGCATCAGCGACGCCCGTCTTTACGGTCGGGACCCAAACGACGGTGTCGGAGGCGACGGCGCTTTCTTCCTGCTGCTCGACGAGCCTGAGGTGTACGGACTACCGCCCGATCCGGTCGTGACCACCCGCGATCTGCCGGCGATGTACAAGCGGGTAGGAACCGCCGCCGTCCTGCTCTTGTCGGTTGTGGCCGCGGCATTCTTCGGAGAACGACGGTGACGCCCACCGGTCGGGGCGTTGTCGGCGGGATACAAACCTCGCGCCCGGGCCGTAGCGGCGAAAAACCGCTCGTCGACGAGGCGGCGTTCCGCTCCTATTACGGTCTCCCTGTCATCAACAAGCCGGTGTGGGAGGCCGCCAACATTGCCGGCTATCTATTTCTGGGCGGCTTAGCCGGGGCCAGCTCGGTGATGTCGGCCGCTGCCGACGCGACGAAGCGACCTTCTCTGGCTCGGGCGCTGAAGATCACCAGTACCACGGCGATCGGTCTGTCCGGGGTGGCTCTAGTCCATGACCTTGGACGTCCCGCTCGCTTCATCAACATGCTCCGCGTGTTCAAACCGACTTCGCCGATGAGCGTCGGATCGTGGCTGCTGGCCAGCTATGCCCCGATGTCGGCGGCCGCGAGCTTCAACGCAGTCACCGGACGAGCCCGAACGGCCGGAAGTCTGGGAACGACCGGGGCCGCGATCCTCGGCTGCGGCGTCGCCACTTATACGGCGGCGTTGGTGTCCGACACCTCGGTCCCGGCTTGGCATGACGCCTATCGAGAGATGCCGTTCGTCTTCGCGGCGTCGGCGACGAGCGCTGCCGCCGGTGTGGGTTTGATGGCGTCGGCGCTGGACGAGACCGCCCCGCTGAGGCGGCTTGGCATCGCCGCAGGAGCCGCCGAACTGGCGCTGATGAAGTTGATGAAGGAGAGGATGGGGCTGTCCGCGGAGGTTTACACGAGCAACGAGACCGCCCGCCGTTACGACCGCGCGGCGCGGCTGGCCACCGGCGCCGGTATTGCAGCAGCGGCTGCCCTCGGGAAGCGGAGCAGGATGGGGGCGGCTCTCGCCGGCGCTGGGCTGGTCGTCGGGTCGGCCTTCACCAGGTTCGCCGTCTTCCAGGCCGGTGTTGCTTCCGCTGAGGACCCTCGCTACACCATCGAGCCTCAGCGCAGCAGGATTCCCGCAACGCCGGCGCGCGGCAGACGGTCTGAGTGGGTATAAGTTCGCCCGCAAGTCGACGGAACGACAGGAGGCTAGATGGCTGACACTGCCGGTCAGGCGTGGGAAGAACACGACCACGAGGAATTGGTCCACACACACGACCACTATCACGTGACTCACAACCACAACCGGATGGCAGGCGGTTTCGACCACCTAAGCTCCAGTCACAACCACGAGCACGATCACGCTCGCCTTCGCCACGCCCACTACCCCCACCAGGACTTCGAACTGGAGCATCAAGGCGAAGCGCATGTGCACGACCACGCCGCGCCGGCCGCCCCGCGCGCGCCCAAGAAGGCGGCCGCGAAGAAGACGGCCGCCTCGAAGACTTCGACGGATGGCCCAGCCTGACGAACCCAGCCTGACGAACCCAGCCTGACTGGCCCCACCTGACGGACCCGACTGGTTGGTCCGTCAGATCGTTGGCGCATTACCCGCCGGGTGTGCGGTAGCCGACGCCCTGGGCTCTGCGCATCGCCTCGATGCCGTCATCCAGCCCGATGAGCGGGGTCGTCTTGATCGTCTTGCAGGCGCCTGCCGAGGCGACCGCGATCGCGAACGCGGCCGCGTCGACATTGTCAGGCATGTGGATAACGCCGATGAGGTCGTAGTCCCCGAAGGCGAGCCAGGCGTGGTCGAATTTCCCGCCCAGCTTCTCGACCGCGGGGCGAACAGCCTCCAAACGGTTCTGCGGGCTCTTCACCATCGCCGCCCAGGCTTCGGGCGTGTACGAGACCTGTATTAGATAGGACTGCACCTGTCCTCCTCTCCGCCGTCCCCGTGACGGTGAACGACTTGCCTACGATCTGCCACTCGCCGTCGATACGGGACAGCAAGAAGAAATCCACGAAATGGTGACCCCAGACTTTGATTTCGATCGCCGTGATACCGACTCGGAACGCTTGGTGTAGCCGTTGATCTTGGTCTCTATCTGGCGCACGTCGTGATGTTTTCGTTCATGTGCCCGCTCCCCGTTCGACGAAGTATCCCGCTCGAGAGCATGTCCAATTTGGTTGTTTGCACTTTCGGACTGGAAGAACCGGTCATTCCGGCTGCTTCTCCTGCCGATACCCGGAACATGCCGCCCAAGCGGGAGCCGCTTCGCCGGCAGCTGAAACGAGTGACCACCGAGCTTGACCGCCTGATCGAAGTCCGCGTTCAACGCCCGTTCAACCCGGAGGAGCGGCGGCGCTACCTGGAGTTGCTGGCGATGGAGCGGCTCCTGTCGGTCATCACACTCGAGCTCTGAAGAGGGTCGCCTGCTTCGCGACTGGGGTAGATTTTCCTGCGGCCTCGGAGGTCGCCGACTAACCGGACGACGACCACGTGACCCAGGACGACAGGCTCCCCGAGGAGGAGCGGCAGGCGTCGCCGGGGAGGCGGGAGACTTCTCCGGGAGACGTCCACCGCACCGCGTGGATCGACCGGGACACCGCCCTTCGCCGTTTTCTCCGTGACGAGACTTCCGGCGGCGCCGCTCTGTTCACGGCTGCTGTCGCAGCGCTCGTGTGGGCGAACATCGACACCGGCTCCTACCAGAGGGTTTGGGAAACCGTGCTCTCGTTTCATCTCGGCCACTGGGGCATCTCGATGGACCTGCGGAGCTGGATCAACTCCGGCCTCATGACCTTTTTCTTCCTGGTGGTCGGGCTGGAGGCGCGCAGAGAATTCGACGTCGGCGAGTTCCGCGAACGGTCGAGGATCTTCCTTCCAATCGCGGCCGGCGTGGGCGGCATGGTGGGAGCCATCGGGCTTTACCTGGCCATCAACGCTGGTCACTCGTCGATCCACGGTTGGGGAGCGTCGATGTCGACCGATACCGCGTTCTCCCTCGGTGTCCTCGCCCTGCTGGGAACCAGGGTGCCCGACCGGCTACGAAGCCTGGTCCTGACGGTCACGGTCGTAGACGACATCGTCGGGCTCGTAGTAATCGCCACCGTGTACACCCTCAACCTGCACGTGACGCCGCTCCTGGTGGCGATCGGGCTATTCGGTCTCACGGCGATAGCTGCATGGCAGAGAGTGCGCCCGAGCCTGATCTATCTGGTTCTCGCTTCAGCGTGCTGGGTGGCGCTGTTCAAGTCAGGAGTGGACCCGATCGTCGTGGGATTGGGTATGGGGCTCATCGCGAACGCCACCCCGGCCAAGCGCTCGGATTTGGAGCGAGCCACGGCTTTGTTTCGTGGCTTCAGAGAGCAGCCGACCGCGTACTTTGCTCGTCTCGTCCACGGCGGGCTCCGAACAGCGCTACCTCCCAACGAACGTCTTCAACAGCTGTACCACCCCTGGACCAGCTACCTGATCGTCCCGTTGTTCGGACTGGCCAACGCAGGCATCCGGGTCGATGCCGGCTTTCTAAGCCACGCCTACACGACCCCGATAACCCTCGGGATCGTCGTCGGATATGTGGTTGGTAAGCCTCTTGGTGTGACGGCATCGTCATTGCTGGTGACCCGGGCCAGTCGCGGTCGTTACAGGCCGCCGGTTGGCTGGGCAGCCGTCGCCGGCGGAGGCATCATCGCCGGAACCGGATTCACCGTGTCGCTGTTGATCGCGTCAGTCGCCTTCAAGGGAATACAACTCGAGGAGGCCACGCTCGGCATCCTGACCGCCGAAGTGCTTTCTGCATCGTTGACCTGGGTCTTTTTCCTGGCGATTTCTCGTCTCGACGCGCCACTGCGGTTGCGCGCGCTGCTCGGCAGCTCCGAAGTGGTTGTCGACCTCGTGGACCCAGTCGATCCTGAGCGAGACCACATACGCGGGCCGGTCGACGCGGCGGTGACCATCGTCGAGTACGCAGACTTCCAATGCCCGTTCTGCAGGCGCGCCGAACCGATGATCCGTGAGCTCCTTCGCGAATCGGAGGACATCCGTTACGTATGGCGCCACCTTCCGTTACCAGATGTGCATATCGGAGCAGAGATTGCCGCCGAGGCGTCCGAGGCGGCCGCCGCGCAGGGTGCCTTCTGGGCGATGCACGACCTCCTGCTGGACCACCAGTCGGCGCTGCAGTTCGCGGATCTGGTCGGCTATGCGCAACGGCTCAGTCTGGACACCGACAGGTTCGCCGACGATCTGAGCACCCACAAATGGAGCGACCGTGTGGCCATCGACGTCGAGAGCGCGGACTTGAGCGGCGTTGCGGGCACCCCAACCTTTTTCGTGAACGGCCAGCGTCAGCCCGGCGCTTACGACATGGCCAGTCTGCGCCGGGTGGTCCAAGCCGCCATCGCTAGGGCATCGGTGGCTTCATGACGCCCGAGATCTCAACTTAGGAAACCATCTGCTGTCTCTCAGGCGCTTCACAGACCTCGCCCGTTGACTGAAGGTGAACGACACCTCGAATAGTCAGGAGCGAGAGATGACATACGGTTGGCAAGGTCCAGAACAGCGACAAGAAAGCGGACCGACTCAGCCGACTAACCCGCCATGGGTGACCCTTCCTCCGCCTCCTCCGCCGGTTGACAAAGGTCCTCGGGTGCGGATGCCTGTGGCGATCGTCGCCGTGCTCATGCTGGTTGCAGTTGCTGTTGGTACCGTCGTCGGGCACGGCCTGTGGTCGTCAAACGGCAGGGTGGCCTCTCTGCAAAGTGCATCATCGGGCTCAGGCGCCGCGTCGAGCGGACCGGCCGATGTCGGCTCGGTCGCGGCAGCGGTAGATCCTGCACTCGTCGATATCAACGCGACCTTCCCATATCAGGGCGCTCAAGGTGCAGGCACCGGGATTGTGCTGACCTCGAACGGCGAGATCCTGACCAACAACCACGTAATCCAGGGCGCCGCGAACATCAAGGTGACCGACATCGGAAACGGAAAGACCTACTCGGCCACCGTTGTGGGCTACGACTCTTCGGCAGACATCGCGGTACTCCAGCTGTCGGGCGCGTCCGGGCTGCAGACGGCCAAGTTGGGCAACTCGGGGAACTTGGCGGTGGGCCAATCCGTTGTCGGCTTGGGTAACGCGGGCGGCGCAGGAGGCACCCCCTCCGCAGCGAGCGGCGCTATCACTGCCCTAGATCAGTCCATCACCGCAGGTGATTCCCTGAGTGGGACCAACGAGCAGCTGTCCGGCCTCATCCAGACCGACGCCAACATTCAGGCCGGCGATTCAGGCGGGGCGCTCGCAAACAGCGCCGGCCAGGTCGTCGGGATGAATACCGCGGGATCGTCATCGGGCTCGTCGTCGGGCTCGTCCGGCCTCACGTCAACGACACAGGGTTTTGCGATTCCGATCAACCAAGCGATTTCGGTCGCCAACCAGATCGAGTCAGGGCACAGCTCGTCGACCGTCCACGTCGGCCCGACCGCTTTCATCGGAGTGTTGGTCGAGAGCTCGGCGCAGAACGGCTCAGGTGGCGGCGCGACGATCAGCAGCGTGGTGAGCGGAGGACCGGCGGAACAAGCCGGGCTCGCCGCCGGGGACACCATCACCTCGATCGACGGTCAGACGGTCACGTCGGCATCGAGCCTCGGCTCGATCATCGGCCAGGACAAGCCCGGCACCACAGTCCAGGTCGGGTGGGCTGATAGCTACGGCCAGGCCCAGACCACCACGATCCAGCTGGGGAGTGGGCCGGCGGCGTGAGGGTTGTACTTTTCGCCGGCTAAGGGTTCGGCTCTCGTTTTCGCCGGCTCGGGGTTCGTGCCCCGGGCCGGCGGATCGCGTCGTTAGCGGGCCGGTTCGGCGAGGTAGGAGTTGAGGAGCTCCGTCAACTGGAAGGGCTCGGGCGGCTTGGTGATGAAGTGACTGGCGCCGGCCGCCATGGACCGGCGCTCAACCTCTGGATCATCGCTCCCTGTCAGGATGATGACCGGCAGGTCGGGGTACTCCGCCGCAATCTGGCGGCACACCTCGATTCCGTCCATCCCTGGCATCATCACGTCGAGCACGACCGCGAGGGGCGCCACCGTCGGGATCAGGCCCAGGCCCATGGGCCCGGTCATCGCCTCATAAACGGTGTATCCGTCGGTCTCGAACAGCGCCCTGAGTAGGCGCAGCATTAGGGGCTCGTCATCGATGACGAGAACTGCCGCCGGTGCGGATTCGTCCACCTTTACCTCCTAGGCTGGACTGTTCCACCACGGATCATCGGCAGATGCGGACAAGACCTGTAGGAGATCCGGCGGTCATGTCTGACTTGCCCCAGCGGGATGCGAATCACCTGGAATCCCAAGAGCAGCCCCAACGGGGTTCGAACCCGTGTCTCCA
>CAZCCS010000029.1:0-8167 GCA_964497005.1 uncultured Acidimicrobiaceae bacterium
CACAGGTTCAAGCCGCTTATCTCGGCACCGCGCCATTGGGTGCAGCGTGAACGACGCCATGTCAGCCCAGTCCGGGCCAGCCGGGTCCGGGCCAGCCCAGTCCGGGCCAGCCCAGTCCGGCGGGTCGGGGTCCCAAACCGTCGAACTGGCGCCCCCCGCCCTCGAACTGAAGGGCGTAAGCGCGGCCTACGAACGGGTGGAAGTACTTCACCATGTCGATCTGATCGTGCCGTCAGGCAAGGTGTTCGCGCTGTTGGGCCCCAACGGCGCCGGGAAGTCGACCACTCTGCGGGTTGCAAGCGGACGGCTTCGCCCGACGCGCGGCGAGGTGTACATCGCCGGGAACAACGTCACCGGTACCAGCCCCGAGCGCCTCGCTCGCAGCGGCGTATGCAGCATTCCCGAAGGGCGCGGCGTCTTTCCGAACCTGACCGTTGGGGAGAACCTCCGAATGTGGACCTTCCGGGGTGGGTTGCGCCGCGCCGAGGTTGAGGAGGTCGCGTACCAGCGGTTCCCGCGCCTCAGCGAACGCCGGCGCCAAACGGCCGGGACTCTTTCGGGCGGTGAGCAACAGATGCTCGCGATGTCGCGGGCTCTTTCCACCAATCCGACGCTCCTACTGCTCGACGAGATATCCATGGGGCTCGCCCCGATGATCGTCGCCGAGCTGTACGAGCTGGTGGCTCAGATCGCCGCGGAGGGCTTCGCGATACTTCTGGTCGAGCAGTTCGCCGAGACCGCGCTTCGAGTGTCCGACCGAGCTGCGGTCATGGCGCAGGGGCGGATCGAGGTCGAGGGGACCCCAGAGGAGGTGGCTGCGGCCGCCGGTGACATCTACCTCCGCAGCGACCGTGCCACCCGGGGTTCCGGCTGACCACAAACAGGTCCATCGACACTTTGCCGGGCGGCTCTAAGCGTCCGCGCGCCAAGTTCCAAGAAAAAAAATCGACAACCCCCAAGCAATGAAAGCGAGACCGAAGGTGAAGAGCAGCAGACGATTGACGGGCCGTCTGGTCGCATTGGCTGGCGTGGCGGGACTCGCGTTGGCCGCCTGTAGCAGTTCCTCGAAGAGTTCAACACCGGGCGGAACCACAGCCTCGACCAACGCCGGGAGCGGGTCTTCGGCTTCGGGCGGATCTCTCCTGGCGCCCCCGGCAGTTACCGGCACGATAAGCGGCCCGGGCGTAACGGCTAACACCATCACGATCGGGGAGATCACGACCACTTCGGGGCCGGTGCCCGGCCTTTTCCAAGACGCAAATGACGGTGTCGACGCGTACGCCGCGTACGTCAACGCCAATGGCGGCATCGCCGGCCACACCCTCAAGGTGATCCACGTAGACGACGCCTTCGACTGCAACACCTACACCCAGGAACTTCAGCGTCTCAGCACCCAAGTGTTCGCGATGGTCGGCACCTTCACCCTCGAGGACACCTGCGGTCAGACCCTGCTGAAGGCGAACCCCAACCTCATCGACATTGAGGGCGAGGTCCTCTACCCGGGCCTGTACAACGGCTTCCCCAACGTGTTCACCCCGACGCCGCTGCCGCCCGGCTATCTCACCACTGGCTACCAGTGGATCAAAGACAAGTTCCCCGCCGATATCACTCACACCGCGACGCTCATCCCGGGCCCCGCCCTCGCCAACGGCAAACAAGAAGATCTCACCGCCGAGTCGATCGGCTACAAGTACGTCTACAGCCGCGTTATCGGTCCGATCGAGACCAACTTCACCAGCGACATTCTGCGCATGAAGTCCCTCGGTGTGAAAATCGTCGACCTCGGCGTCCAGGCGGTGAGCATCGACGCCGACTTCATCCAGCAGGCCAATCAGCAGAACTTCCACCCGGACGCGATCATCTCGGCTGCCGGCTACGACGCACACCTGCTCAAGCTGCTCGGCGACCCGAGCATCGCCAACAACGAGGTGTACGCCCCGCTCGCGTACTCGATGTACCTGGGCACCGACCGCGCCTCGGTCCCCGGCGTCAACACGTTCCTCACCTGGCTGGATCGGACCCACCCTGGAGAGTCCGCCAGCATTTTCAGTGTGTCGTCCTGGGGCGCCGGGATGCTGCTCGTGCAAGGCATGTCGCAGGCCGGCTCACAGGTGACCCCAAGCTCGGTCGTCCAGGCAATGAACAACATCACCTCGTTTGACTCCGGAGGTCTCACCGCTTCGTTCAACCCTGGTCAGCGACTTGGGGCGCACTGCATGGTGATCGCCGGGATCCAGCACGGGCAGTGGGTGCGGATCGACCCGAAGTCCGGGTTCGAATGCAACGGGACCTATCACGACGTGCCGCTGAGCGCGCTGAAGTAGGTAGCATCATCGGATGCCGCTGGAAGGTGAATACGAACCGAGCGCGTTCCAATGGGTCCGAGACCAGGTGGCCGAATACGAAGCGTCGAAGGGTCAACGCGCCAACGCACTCCAAGACACCGGGATGCCGATCATCATCGTCACGACCCGGGGTAACAAGTCCGGCAAGATCCGCAAGACGGCGCTCATGCGGGTCGAGCACGACGGGGAGTACGCGTTGGTTGCTTCCCTTGGCGGAGCCCCGAAGAATCCGGTCTGGTACTACAACATCAAGTCCGATCCCACCGCTCTTATGATCCAGGACGGCCCGGAACCTTTCGACGCAGTGGCGCGAGAGGTGACGGGTGAGGAGAAGCGGGAGTGGTGGGACCGGGCTGTCGCCGCCTACCCCCCTTACGCGGAGTACCAGACCAAGACAGACCGGGAGATACCGGTCTTCGTGGCGTCGCGACGCTAAGAGGACCGGAGCGTCAGCAAGAGGATCCGGTCACCCGCCGACCGGTGCGCCTCAGACGCGGCTTACCGCGCGACCAGCGATCGATGGGTCTCGAGATCGGAGTACGCGGTAGCGAACCGCTCGATGGTGGCCAGGGCGACCGCGTCTGGCTGAAAACTGCCCGCTGAATACGTGTGCACCCAGGTCCCCAGCCCGAACGCCGGGCTCGACCTGTAACGCTCCCAGGCGGAATCGAAGCTGGGAGCCGGAGCGCCTGCAGATCCGAGCGCGTCCAGGTAGGCAGCCAGTAGGTCACGTTCGTGGGAGCGCCGGTCGTCAACCGCGAGGCTCCCGGCCAGGAAGTAACCGACGTCGTGGCACCAGTTTCCGGTGCGGACAAGCTGCCAGTCGTAGAACCCGGTGCGGTTGCCGCTAAGACGGTAGGTGTTGCCCGGATGCGGATCGCCGTGAAGGACTGTCCGAGGCCCGGACTCGGCAAGGGACGCGCTGGCCCGGAACTGTCTTTCGAGGCTGGCCGCGTCCAACCGCCAGGGGACCAGGTCGTCGCGGCCGCCTCGCCTGAGCCGGCGAAGGCCGTGGGCGAGGCTGGCCCGCGACACCGCTGCCCAGGTGCGTCCCAGCCGCCATGGGGCCAGGAATGCCACCGTCGGTCCGAGCGGCTTCTCCCAGAACGCCGCGTGCAGGCCGGCGAGACCGGAGAGCCCGTCTTCGACCTCTTCGACGGTGAGAGCCGTGGTCGCGTCGTTGGGACGGCCGCCTCGCAGGGTCACGTCCTCCATCAAGACGATGCATGCCAGACGGGCGCGATCGGTGCCCGAGGCGTAGAAATCAGGATGCTCCACCGGCAGTTCCACGCCGGAACCGGCGAGAAGGGCCTCCGCCTGCCACGCTTTTAAAGCGACAAGGGCGAGGCGATGCGCCAGCCTGCCGTGCATTTTCACGAACACCGAGGACGGACCGCTGCCCCGGAAGTATGTCAGCCCTACCGTCGCCCTCCTGTTGGTCCCGTCGGCAACCCTCCCCACCTCGACGCCGTCGACCACGGCTCCCGGGAAGTGACGGCCCAGGGCGTCGGTCATGTATTGCGGTGTCAGCGCCTCGAAAGATCCCGGGACGGTCAGCACCCGGCCAGTGTGCCAGCCCCGATGCGGCGCCGAATGGGTTGGAGGTGTTACAGGGACGGGAAGTTGACGAACTTGTGACCCCAGAAGGCGCCCTCGGTGATTTCGTACACCGGTACCTCTTCGGTCACAACTAGCCCGTCGTAGCCGAACTCCACCGCGAAGCCACCAGGGCTGATCACGTAGAACGACACCATCTGGTCGTTCGTGTGGCGCCCGAGTGTCTGCATCACGGGCACGTTGAGCTTCTCGGCCCGGTCCCAGGCGCGACCCACATCGTCGAGGCTGGCCCCCTCGACCATGAAGTGCACCAGGCGGCCCGGGCCGTCCATCGGCAGAATGCCGACGGTGTGGTGGCGGGGGTTGCACCCGAGGAACCACAGCGTTTCGAACCTGGGGCTGCCATCCTCTGCCGGTGCCGCGGGGAGCCGGAGGGTGTTGCGTCCCCTGAATCCGAGGACCTTGGTGTAGAAGTCGAACGAGGCGGCGCCGTCCGACACGGTGATGACGACGTGGCCCATGCCCTGGTTGCCCGTTACGAAGCCGCTCACCGTTGGCGTTACCGCCTTGGTGTGGCTGAGTGCCACACCCCAGAAGAGCTCCAGTTTGTTGCCGGCCGGGTCGTCGAAGCGGACCCCCTCAGTGACCCTCCGGTCCCTGCACTCGACCGCGTCGAGCTGTGCGACCTTGGTGCCGGTGCGCTCGACAGCTTCCACGAGATCCGCCAGCTCCGAGCCGTTGAGGACCTCCAATCCGATGGCTTCCACGCCGTTCTGAGCGGCTGGCGAGACGACCAGCCTCGGGGGGTAGTCATCCATCCGGAAGTAGGCCGAGTCGGCGTCGTCCCCGCGGACCTCCATCATCCCGAGGAATTCACCAGCGAAACGTCGCCACCCCTCGAGATCGTCGCTGCCGATCCTCAGGTAGCCGAGTGAACGAACAGGCATTTCCACTTCCTTCGGTCGTTCGCCGCCAGTCCGGCGGCAATGAAGCGTAGGGCCGAAGCGTAGGGTCGGCCCGGACGCACTCCAACGGGCCCGTCCCGGCGAGCGGAACGGGCCCTCGGAGACCGCCCAGCTCTCGTGGGCGCCCCCGGCCGCTGCGAGCTTTGGAGTGGCCTCTACAGCAAGCGAGCGCCGGCCGACGGTTTGAGCAGCCTTCCCTCGGAGAGGACGCCCGGTCGGGTGAGGGCGACCACCGATCCCCCGAATCCCGCTCCTGTAAGCCTCGCTCCGAAGACCCCCGGAGTCTTCATCAGCCGGGCCACCACTTCGTCGAGCGCTGGCGTCGAAACAGAGAAGTCGTCTCGAAGCGACTGGTGGCTTTCGTGCATCAGCTCACCGGCTTCCCGCAGCTGGTCGTGTCGGAGGTGGTTGGCGAAATCGACGACCCTCTGATTCTCGGTGACCACGTGCCGTGCTCGCCGGCGAAGCACCCGATCGGGGATCGACGCGAGGCTCACCAGGGCCGCCGAGCGCAGAGGGCCCACGAAGGTAGCTGCCTTCTCGCACTCCTGCCGGCGCTCGGCGTAGCGGGAAGCCGCCAAGGCGCGCGGCTCGCCAGAGGCGACGACCACCACTTCGCAGTCCTTCGGCACCGGAATTGGTTTCACCGAGTTGGAAGCGCAGTCGATCAGTAGCGCGTGGCCCTCCACACCGGAAACCGATGCGAGCTGGTCCATGATCCCGCACGGCACGCCTACTGCTCGTTGCTCGGCATGCTGGCAGGCGACAGCCAGCTCGTCGGGGGGACCGGCGAAGCCGAGGGCGATCGCCGTGGCCACCTCCAGCGCAGCGCTAGACGCCAGACCTTCTCCAATCGGAAGGGTCGTGGTCACCGAACCTGTGCCACCCGACGCCGGCTTTATCTCGGCTATCACGCCGGCGACGTACCTCGCCCAGGACGGCCAGTAGGAAGAGGGGTTGTCGACTTCCACCGGCAGATCGGCCGGATCAGGGTCGGCGCCGGACCTGAGGACTACCCGGTCGCCTCCGGGTTCGAACATCACTGTCGTGCCAAGTTGGATTGCCATCGGGAGCACATATCCGCCGGTGTAATCAGTGTGATCGCCGATGAGGTTCACCCGCCCCGGTGCGAACGCCGATCTCATGACTCGACGTTACCGAGTGAGGTTGACGGGCATCTGAGAGTCCGGATCAGGGTGAAACGTGTCCCTGAGACATTTCTCAGCGACGCGACGAGACACAAACTTCGCGCCCTGGCACACTTCGTGCCGGAGGAGCGATGAAGAGTTCGTACGGTGAACGGAGGGTGTCCCACGGCCGTGCGCCGGTGTGGGTGGCGGGGGGCGGGGCCGTCGCCGTGCTCGTGGCGTCCTTGTTCGCCCTCGCGGGCCGGGCCGCCGGCGACTCGGACGACGTCACCGCCAGCCCCACTCAACTCGCCGCCTGCCCCTGGCTTTACTCGAAGCTTCCCGCCGGGCGGAGGGCTTCGATGCTCCTGACCGCAATGACGCCTCTTCAAGAGGCGAAGCTCCTTCATCTCTACTGGGGCGGCAGCACAGCCAACCCCTATGAAGGGCTTAGCCCGGCGATCCCGTCGTTGTGCATTCCCGCCATCACCGAGCAGGACGGGTCCGGCGGGGTCGCCAGCGGATGGCGAACGACGACCGGGCATTTCAACGGGGTGACCCAACTCCCGGCGCCGATCACCGGGGCGGCGGCCTTCGACCCCGGACTCGCAAACAGCTACGGCCAGGTAATCGGGGCCGAAGACGCCGGCGTGGGAGTCGACGTCGCGCTGGCGCCGACCATCAACATCGAGCGGAACCCGCTGTGGGGGAGAGCGTACGAATCCCTTGGCGAGGATCCGTTTCTGACCGCCTCTCTCGGAGTCCAGTTGATCGATGGGATCCAGAGCCAACGAGTGGCCGCGGTCGTGAAGCACTACGCCGCTTACAACCAGGAGACCGCCCGCGGAACGCTTCGGGACGACGCCATCGTCTCCGACCGGGCGCTGCACGAGATCTACCTCCCCGCGTGGTCCGCGGCGATCCAGCAGGCCCACCCCGCCGGCGTGATGTGCGCCTACGACCTCATAAACGGCGTGCCATCGTGCCAGTCGCAGGAACTTCTCCAGGGCCAGTTGCGCGGGGCCTGGGGATTCGCCGGCTTCGTTCGCTCCGACTGTGGCTCGGTCTTCAACCAGGCAGCTTCCATGGCGGCCGGCGTGTCCCAGGTCAAGTGCACCGCCCTGTATCAGCCCGATGACGTCGCGGCCGCCGTGGCCGCCGGAACCCTGCCGAAGGCGGAGCTCGACGCGCTCGTTCGCCCGCTGCTCTCGGCTCTGTTCCAGTTCGATCTGATCGCCGCTCCCCACCCCCTCCGCCCCGACGCGGAGGTATCCACGGCCGCAAACCAGGGCGTCGCTCTGCGCACCAACAACGAAGGCGCCGTCCTCCTCAAGAACAACGGTCTGCTCCCGATCGCTATCCCCGGAGCTGGTTCCTTCGCTCTCATCGGCTCGAACGGCGGCACCCCGATGCCGGCCGGCTACGGGGCGATGCGCGTCCGCTCATCAGACGCGACGACCTCGCTCGAGGCGCTGCAAGCAGCCGGCGCTCGCGTCGCCTACACCGACGGCGCTGTTATCAGCGTGGCTGTCAGGCTGGCGCGGGCCGCCAACACCGCGATAGTGGTGGTGCACGACGTCGAGTCCGAGGGACGGGACCGCCAATCGCTCGCCCTGCCCGGAGACCAGAACGCTCTGGTGAGCGCGGTCGCCGCTGCCAATCCGCACACAATCGTGGTCCTCGAGACCGGCGCCCCGGTCTACATGCCGTGGCTGTCTTCCGTCGCAGGTGTTCTCGAGACCTGGTACCCCGGCCAAACGGCGGGAACCTCGTTGGTGCAACTTCTCAGCGGGCAGGTCAATCCGAGCGGGAAGCTCCCGGTCAGCTGGCCTGCACCTGAAGGCGCCCGGCCCGATGCGACGCTGACCGAGTTCGGCGGAGGCGGCGGCCCGACCCACTACGACGAAGGTCTCAATGTCGGGTACCGGTGGTACGGAGCGACCGGCGCCAAGCCCCAGTTCCCGTTCGGCTACGGGCTCAGCTACACGAGCTTCCAGTACAGCGGTCTGCGCATCTCTTCGGCGTCGCGAGGCGGATTCACGGTTTTGGCGACGGTCACCAACACCGGCCGGCGAGCGGGCGCGGAAGTCGCACAGTGTTACATCGGCTTCCCTGCATCAGCGGGGGAGCCGCCGCGCCAGCTCCGCGGGTTCCTACGCGTGGCGCTCGATCC
>CAZCCS010000029.1:8177-15307 GCA_964497005.1 uncultured Acidimicrobiaceae bacterium
GTCTCCCGCCGCGGCGGCCCCGAGGGAGGCACTCGCGTGGCGCTCGATCCGGGGAAGCGGGCAGAGGTCCGTTTCCCCATCACCCGTGGCGACCTGGCCACCTGGAACGGCTCCGCCGGCAAGGTCGGGACCTGGTCCGTAGCCGCCGGCCATTACGACGTGTATGTGGGCAACAGCTCCGATCCTGCTGGCCTGCCCCTCCACGGGTTCATAACCGCGGCTTCGTCGCAGTTGGGCCCGGCCGGCGGGCCTGGTCCGGTCGCGCCGGCCGCCCCGCCGAACTCGGCGCGCCGCGGCGCCTAGCTCGATCGTACCGGGCTGCAATCGCGCTGCTTCTAAGGCTGCGTTTAACAATTACGACCAGAATGGGTGCATGGACGTGACCACCCCTGCTTCAGGCGCCCTTCCTCAGTCCGAAGCGACTACCGGTAGCCACCACCGGAGGCACCCATCTCCCCTGGAGCTGGCGGCAGGCGGCCTGCTGCTCGCATCGGTCGTCTTGCACGTGGTGGCGATGTTCCCCACCTTCCTCCCGTTTTCGAGCAGCACCCCGGTGTCGATAGCGTCCCAGTCGGATCAGGCCGCGCTCTACGCGATCGTCGCCGGCGCCTGGGCCACCGCCCTCGCCTTCGGCCTGGCGGGTCCGCGGTGGGTGAAGGTCGCCACCGGACTCGCGGTCGGTACCGCCGTCGGTGAGCTCGGATTCCGCGTGTCGGACCTCGGTGAGGTGTTCCGGTACGGGAGCGGCCTGGCCGGTCCCGGGCTCTGGTTGATGACCGCAGCGTGGGTCGTGGGCGCCGCGGGCGCGGGCACCGCTGTCGCCGCTGTCCTGCACTCGAAGCGGGGAGTCGCGGCGAACGACCCGCCCAGATCGGGTTTCAACCGGTGGGGTGTCGTCGCCGCGATCGGTGTGCTCAGCATCGCCACCGCCGGCCTGTTCCTGCCCGCATGGGACCACTACACCGGGGTCAGCTCGGTCACCGGAAGGGCGGTGTCGTTCAACCTCGGCAACGCCTTCGCCGAGCCGTGGCAGATCGTGATCGGAAACGTTCTGTCCGCTTTGGCGATTGCTGCGGTCCCGATTGTCGCCGCAGTTCTTATGTGGCGCGACCGTCGCGCCGCGGTTGCCGCAACCGGTGGGGTGCTGTGCTTGCTCACCGCCCAATTCGTGTCTGCGGTGATCCAGGTCGACCAAGCCGTCCCCCCGTCGATCGCCGGTCTAAACGGCGCGCAGGCCAATCAGCTCGGGCTCACCTTGTCGTTGCGGTTGACGGGTTGGTTCGCTCTGGATGCGATCTTGGCCCTCGCGGTGCTGGTCATCACCGTCGTGGTCGCCGCGGCGAAATCCCCCTCCGAGGAGAGCGTTACTAGCCCGGTTCGGGCACCGTTGGACGCCCCACACCCGGCCTCCCCCGCCTGGTAACGGTCCCGCCTGCGGCTACGGTTTCGGCCGCTGGTCCGACCGCTATTCCTTGAAAAGAGGGAGGGAATCGCCGTGTCCGAGGAGATCGCCCCGTTCACGATCGACGTTGCCGAGGTGGAGTTGGACGATCTGCGGGATCGGCTTCGAAGAACCCGATGGCCCGAAGCGGCGACGGTCGACGACTGGTCGCAGGGAGTACCTC
Organism: uncultured Acidimicrobiaceae bacterium; assembly: GCA_964497005.1. Classification (GTDB taxonomy): domain Bacteria; phylum Actinomycetota; class Acidimicrobiia; order Acidimicrobiales; family Palsa-688; genus DASUWA01. The sequence goes on from CAZCCS010000029.1 coordinate 9,803, forward strand.
TTGCGTACCTCCAGGATCTGTGCCGTCACTGGGCCGACAACTACGACTGGCAGGCGCGCCAGAAGCGCCTCAACGACTTCCCGCAATTCCGCACGCAAGTCGACGGGCTCTGGATCCACTTCCTGCACGTGCGTTCCCCGCACCCCGGTGCCGTGCCACTGATCCTCACCCATGGTTGGCCCGGCTCGTTCGTCGAGTTCATCGAAGCGATCGGCCCTTTGACCGACCCGCCCTCCCACGGCGGTGAAGCGGCGGACGCGTTCCACGTCGTCGTTCCGTCACTGCCGGGTTACTCGTTCAGCGACAAGCCGTCGACTACCGGCTGGGGAGTCCAGAAGACCGCCAAGGCCTGGGCGTCTCTCATGGCTCGGCTCGGATACGACCGCTATTTTGCGCAGGGAGGTGACTGGGGTTCGATGGTCACCACCAGCATCGGGATCCAGGATCCTGAGCACGTCGCCGGCATCCACCTGAACATGGTCATCGGGTTCCCCGGTCCCGAAGACGGCGAGGCGACCGAGATGGAGCAGGCGGCCCTCGCGGTTGTCAACGACTACCTCACCAACGACTCGGGTTACTCCAAGCAGCAGTCGACCCGACCGCAGACGCTCGGGTACGCGCTCGTCGACTCGCCCGCGGGCCAATGCGCCTGGATACTCGAGAAGTTCTGGTCGTGGAGCGACACCGGCGGCGACCCGGTCGGAGCGCTCGGCGCGGACAGGATCCTCGACAACGTCATGCTCTACTGGCTCCCCGCAACCGGTGCCTCCTCCGCGCGTATGTACTGGGAATCGTTCAGCAACCCGCCGCTCGACCCGGTCACCGTCCCGATGGGCGCGTCGATCTTTCCCAAGGAGATCTTCCGGCCCTCGAAGCGTTGGGCGTCGCGCCAGTTCCAGGACATTCGGTATTGGGGCGAGCCCAAGGTCGGGGGGCACTTCGCCGCGTTCGAGCAGCCGGAGCTCTTCGTGGACGAGGTGCGCGCTTGCTTTAGAACCCTCCGATGACGCGAAGAGGCCGGGACCCCAGGGTCCCGGCCTCTTGCCTCCCGAAGCTGCGAGGTTCAGGCGGTGGCGTGCAGCTTGGCCAGCTCGGCCTGAACCATCGCCTCGTGGGCTTCCTCGTCGGCTCTCGCCTGTTTGGGGCTCCACCTCCCCCGCATGAGCGGCACCGTGCCTAGGAAGAAGATCATCCCGCCGAAGCAGATCCAGTACCAGTTCTTCCACTGACCAGCCGTGTGCTTCGCGGCGTTGGCGACCTGCGCCCCGTGCGCCTGTAGATAGGCGAGGTCAGCCGGCGGAGCGTTCTTCAGGGCGACTAGCTCCGAGAGGTAGTTCGGACCGAGAAGCTGCTTGGCCTCCGCGAGCCCCTGCGCGGTGGGGTTGGCGGCCAGGCTTGCGAGAAGGCTGGGCGGGAGGGTTGCGGCGGGGTACTTCTGCACCAGCGCCTGGACCTGGTTTCCGTACTGGACCAACGGGGTCACGGTGTTGATGACCGCCGGCAGGATCAGGTAGGAGACGAACACGACCATCCGGATGATCCAGCCCCAGATCGCCAAGCCGGTTGCGGTGAGAGCCGGGTTGCGCGCCTCGACTGTCTCGGTGAAGCCCGCCATCCAGGGCACGTAGGCGATGCCGAGGCAGAACGACAGCGCCGCGACGATGATCGCCAGGGTGTAGTAGCTCGGATGGTGCCCAGCTTGTTCAAGGTAGATGACAAGCATCACGGCCGCTGCTACACCTCCGACGAGCATGAACGGCTTTCGGACTCGAAGCTTGTCGGATATGACTCCGAACAAGATCACCGCGATGACGTTGAAGCCCCAGTTCCAGTTTCCGAGACCGTTGCCGTTCTTCACGCTAAAGCCGAAGACGGTGACGAAGTAGATCAGGCCGAAGCCGACCGCCGTGTAGTAGATCAGCAGGAAGATCGAGATCCCGAGGGCCGAAACCACGACGTCGGCCTTGAGCAGCTGGCGCCACGGGTTGCGGAGCGCCGATTCGATGTCGAGTCCTTTGGCACGAGCTTCGACTAGCGCCCGGTCGTGCATGGTGACCATCAGCTGATCGCGAAGTCCCGGCGAAAGCTCACGCAGCCCGACGAGTGCGATCGCGGCCACGACCAGTCCGGCGATTCCGCATATGCGGTACTCGTGGGTCCAGAAGCTCGGGCTCGGATGACCGCCGATCGTGTTGGTCGCCACGACCGAGACGATCAGGCTCCCAAGCACAGGGCCGCTTGTCCAGAAGCCCATCGCTGTTCCCCGGCCGACCTGCGGAGAGAAGTCCCGGATCAGCGCTGGCGTGGCGACGAGACAGATTCCCTCGACGATCCCGACGATGAAGCCGAAGATCGTGAACTCCCACTTGTTGGTTGAAAGCGGGATGATGAAACCAACGAAGACGGCGGAAATGATCAACCCGACGACGACCAGGTTGGTGCGACCCAACCGGTCGGTGAGTCCGGCAAAGAGCGATCCGAAGGCACCGAGAAGGTTCCCGATCGCCAGCGTGTACACCAGGAAGGTGAAGCTCATGTTCAGCTTCGCCAAGAACAGTGTCGATACCGATCCGCCCACGTAAAGCTCGTAGTAAAGCATCACGGTCGAAAGCACCGTGATGCCGAGATACGTCAGGCGTTGAGCGGTGTCTGGATACGAGTCCAGCTGCCGCTTCCACAACCAGGACAGGCCGCTTGGCCTCTCCACAGTCCCTGCGGTCACACTCATAGGTCCCCCCGAGGTCACTTGGGATAGCGCTGTAACGCTTACTACACGTTACAGATGTGATCAACGTCACCCATGCCACGTGACAGTCGGAATGTCCTGGTCTGCGCAGATGGGGGCGAAAAAGTTTCGTCCTTCGCCGATGTCCTTCGCGTTCGGATAGACATGTCGCGCATGGCGCTCAGCTACCAGGAGGCCGGGGAGCAGGTGACAGCACCCGGCCAGCTTTTCGAGGTCACCCCGATCAGCATCGGCAAGGTCGAGTACAAGGCGTTCAAGAACGCCCCCGGAAGCCTTCGCGATCTGTTCTCGCTCGCAAGAGGTTACGGGGACAAGACCTTTCTGGTCTACGAAAACGAGCGCTGGAGCTTCGCGGACGTCATGCGCCATGCGGACGCGCTCGGCTCGCTGCTCGTCGAGAAGTACGGCGTGGGCAAGGGTGACCGGGTGGCGATCGGCATGCGGAACTATCCCGAGTGGGTGATGGCCTTCGCGGCCATCACCTCGATTGGCGCTATTTCGGTTTCGCTCAACGCATGGTGGGTCGAGGACGAGCTCGACTACGCGCTATCCGACAGCGGCGCCAAAGTTCTGATCGCTGACGCCGAGCGGGTGGAGCGGACCCGGGACGCCTGCAAGCGCCTGGATGTCTCGGTGATCGGGGTCCGTGGCGAGCCGTTCGCCGGCGTCGATCTGTGGGACGAGGTGCTGCCGCTCGGGGCCCCTCTGCCCGACGTCGCGGTCGGCCCCGAGGACGATGCCACCATCCTCTACACCTCCGGCACGACGGGCCGGCCCAAGGGCGCCGTCTCCACAAACCGGGCGGTCCTCCAGGCGCTCATGGGCTTCGCCTGCCGGGCGATGGTCGAGCGCGCGAGGGACCAGGCGGCGGAAGGGGAAGCTTCCGGCGAGGGTGCGTCCGCGGCCGATATCGCGGAGGCAGCGGAGCAGAGCTTCATCCTCGTAGTGCCGCTGTTTCACGTCACGGGCTGCGTGCCGGTGATGCTGAGCTGCTTCGCCTTCGGGATGAAGCTGGTGATGATGCACCGCTGGGACCCCGACCGAGCGTTGGAGCTGATTGAGCGAGAGCGGGTCACCACCTTTGTCGGTGTGCCGACCCAGAGCTGGGACCTGCTGGAGTCGCCCCGCTTCTCGGAGTTCGACACGTCGAGCCTCCGTGCTGTAGGCGGCGGGGGCGCTCCCGCCCCGCCGGCGCTGGTTAAACGAGTTGCGGGGTCTTTTTCCCAGGGACGCCCAAACATCGGTTACGGGATGACCGAAACCAACGCTTACGGGCCGGGCAACTCCGGCAAGGACTACATCGACCACCCGACCAGCACCGGCAGGCCGACGCCGATCCTCGAGATCTCCATTCGCGACCCCGACGGCAACCCGCTGCCGGTCGGAGAATCCGGGGAGATCTGGCTGAAAAGCCCGTCGCTCATCCGGGGCTACTGGGCCAAGCCCGAGGAGACCGCGGCGACCTTCGTCGACGGCTGGCTCCGGACCGGCGACCTCGGCCACATGGACGCGGAATCGTTCCTCTACATCGAGGACCGCCTGAAGGACATGATCCTGCGCGCCGGGGAGAACGTCTACTGCGCCGAGGTCGAAGCCGCTGTGTATGAGCACCCCGACGTCTACGAGGCAGCTGTCTTCGGGCTGCCGCATCCCCGGCTCGGCGAGGAGGTGGCAGCCATCGTCGTTCCGAAGGCGGGGTCGAGCCTCGACGCTGAGACCATTCAGGCTCACGTAGCCGAACGACTCGCTCCGTTCAAGGTGCCCACCCGTGTGGCGATCAGCCCGTCGAGCCTGCCGCGCAACGCGGCCGGGAAGGTGTTGAAGACCGAGTTGCGAGGCCGCTTCTCCAGTGAGGGTGACTGACCGGGCGTTGTCGCGCTCGCGCTCGTTCCAGGTTGCGCCCGTTCCAGAGGGTGGGCCGGGGCCGTTGACCACATTTCGAAACGCGTTCTACCTTCGGCGGGTATGACTGTGCCAGCCGTCGACCTGACCGACTCGTCGATCTATGTGCGCGGCGTGCCCTACGACTGGTTCGCGGAGCTGCGCCGGCAAGGAGTGGTGTGGCACGAGGAGCGCGAAGGCCCGGGGTTCTGGGCCGTCACTCGTCACGAGGATTGCGTCGCGGTGAACCGGGACTACGAGAACTTCTCCTCATCCAACAAGGCCGTCTTCATCTGGGAGCTGCCCGAGGCGGAATTGGCCCAACAGCAGCTGATGATGTTGAACATGGACCCTCCCCTCCACACCCGCTACCGAAGGCTCGTGAACAAGGGATTCACGCCGCGAATGGTTTCGCAGCTCGAGCAGCACATCCATGAGACGGCCGACGAGATCATCGACGCGGTGATCGAAAAAGGCAGTGCCGATTTCGTCACCGATCTGGTCGCCGAGCTTCCCCTGATCGTCATAGCCGAACTGCTCGGGGTTCCCCGGGAGGACCGCCATCGGGTGTTCGACTGGTCCAACTCGATGGTCGGCAACGAGGACCCCGAATACCAGATCACCGCGGACCAGGCGGCGCAGTCGGCGATGGAGTTGTACGCGTACGCGGCGGAGCTGTTTTCGAGGAAGCGGCTCGACCCGCACGAGGATCTCATGAGCGCGCTGACCCAGGTGGAGGTCGAAGGAGAGCGCCTGTCGGACCTCGACCTGGAGCTGTTCTTCCTGCTCCTTTCCGTTGCAGGCAACGAGACGACCCGGAACCTGATGGCCGGCGCCATGCAAGCGTTCTTCGACCATCCGGGTGAGTGGCAGCGATT
>CAZCCS010000030.1:0-957 GCA_964497005.1 uncultured Acidimicrobiaceae bacterium
ACCTTGTTGCCGAAGCCGCCGCCGATGTCGGGGGAGATGATCTGGATCTTCTGCTCGGGCAGACCGGCCACCAGGGCGTAGACGGTCCGGTGCGCGTGCGGTGCCTGCGTGGTGGTCCAGACGGTGAGCTTGCCGGTGACCGGGTCCATGTGCGCGACCGACCCGCACGTCTCCATGGGGGCGGGGTGGACCCGGGGATAGATGATGTCCTCTTTGACGATCACATCGGCCGTCGCGAAGGCCTGGTCGCATGCAGCCGAGTCGCCGGCCTCCCAGTCGTAGATGTGGTTGTCGGTGCGGCCCTCCAGGTCGTCGCGGATGACAGGGGCATCGGCGTCGAGGGCGTGCTTGGCGTCGACCACGGCGGGAAGGACGTCGTACTCGACGTCGATCAGCTCGAGTGCGTCGCGCGCCGCGTACTCGTCCTCGGCGATCACGAACGCGACCTCTTGCCCCTGAAAACGGACCTTGTCGGTCGCCAGAACCGCGGTTACATCGCCCGAGAGGGTGGGCATCCAGGCCAGGTTCAGGGTCTGCAGAACAGCGCCGGTGATGACTGCCTTGACCTTCGGATGGGCCTCGGCCGCGCTGGTGTCGATGGAGACGATGCGGGCGTGGGCGTGGGGGCTGCGGAGGATGGCTCCGTGGAGCATGCCGGGTAGGCGGAGGTCGTCGACGTAGTGCCCCTGGCCGCGGAGGAAGCGGGCGTCCTCCTTGCGGAGCATCCGGCCGAAACCGAGGGGGTTGCCGGCCGGGCTCAGGGCGCTGTCGGGGGAAGCGGGTGTGTCGGTGCCGGCGGTCGATGTCGCGGTCACGCTGAGACCTCCTCGGTGCTTTGGTGTTGGGCGGCCCAGCGGATGGCGCGGACGATGTTCTCGTAGCCGGTGCAGCGGCACAGGTTGCCGGAGATGGCCTCCCGGATCGTGGCCTCGTCGGGGTCGGGGTCGCGGTCGAGGT
>CAZCCS010000030.1:967-5589 GCA_964497005.1 uncultured Acidimicrobiaceae bacterium
GTCGAGCAGGGCGCGGGCGGTCATCATCATCCCGGGGGTGCAGAAGCCGCACTGCAGGCCGTGCTCTTCCATGAACCCCTTCTGGACCGGGTCGAGCTCGCCGGCCGCCTCGGCGAGACCCTCGACGGTGCGGACCTCGTGGCCGTCGGCCATGGCAGCCAGGGTGGTGCAGCTCTTGATCGGGACGCCATCAAGCCAGACGGTGCAGGCCCCGCAGTTGGAGGTGTCGCAACCCCAATGGGTGCCGGTGAGGCCGAGGGTGTCGCGGAGGTAGTGGACGAGGAGCAGCCGGGGCTCGACGTCGGCAGTGGTCGGCCCGCCGTTGACTGTGACCGAGACACGCATCAGTCAGCCTCCCCCGTGGCCCGGGCGACGGACCTGGACAAGGCCCGGGCTACGAGCACCCCCACCAGATGTCTCTTGTAGTCGACGGGGCCCCGCTGATCCGCGGAGGGGTTGCATCTCTGGCTGCACGTCGCCGCCGCAGCTTGGATCGCTTCGTTGGTCGGCTCGTCGCCGCGGAGCTGATCCTCGGCCTCTGGGCAAGTGAACTGCTCCGCTCCCACCGCCGTCATACCTATGCCCACGTCCGCTATGGCGCCGTAAGAGTTGATTTGGACAAAGGAGGCAACCGCCGCGATCGACCAGTCCCCGGAGCGCCGTTCCACCTTCTCGTAGGCGGAACCGGTGTTGCCCCGGATGGGCACCCGCAACTCAATAAGGATCTCGCCGTCCCCGACTGCCGTCTCGTAGGGTCCTTGGTGGAAGCTCCGCAGGTCGACCGTGCGTGTGCCCTCAGTCGATCGGATCACCGCTCGGCCCTTCAGGGCGGCGAAGACGGCCGAAAGGTCTTCGGAGGGGTCGGCCTGGCACAAGCTTCCGCCCACCGTGCCGCGGTTGCGGACGATCGGGTCGGCGATCACCCGCTCAGCTTCGGCGAAGATCCGGTAGTGGTCTGCCAGCACGGCCGACTCCAGCAAGCCGGCGTGGCGGGTCATGGCCCCGATGGCGATCTCGTCGCCTTCCACCCGGATGTAGTCGAGGTCGGTGAGACCGTTGATGTCGATGAGCGTTTCCGGCCGGGCCAAGCGAAGCTTCATCATCGGTAGAAGGCTGTGGCCGCCGGCGATCAGCCGGGCCTCTGGCCCATGACGTGTGAGAAGGGCGATTGCCTCGTCGACGCTGCCCGCTCGTTCGTACTCGAACGGTGCCGTTGTCTGCATGTCTATGGTCACCCCCGCGGGGTCGCGCGCGCCGGGCGCGTCTTTGGTGATAGTCGTCCGCGGCTGTAGCGCCGTCAACGGACTTATAAGCATTCGCTTACCCGGGGTGGTAGAAGGGTGATTGGTGACGCTTACCCAGCTGGAGGCGTTCGTGCTGGTGGCCCGGCTCGGGTCGGTCACCGCCGCGGCACGGGCGCTGGGGGTGAGCGAGCCGGCGGTGTCGTCTGCTCTGGCCGCGCTGCGCCAGCAGATGGGCGACCACCTCATCTCCAGGAACGGCTCGGGCATGGTGCTGACTGCGGCCGGTCAGCGGTTCGTGCCGATCGCTTCACAGATCGTGGGCCTGGCGGCGGAGGGGCACGCGGTGGTCCAGCAGGCCCAGGGTGCGCCGGCACGGCTGCGGGTGGCGGCCACCTCGACAGTGGCGGAGTTCGTGGCGCCACCGCTGCTCGCCGCATTCGCGGCGCGCAACTCTTCCGTGGAGACGTCGGTAGGGGTGTCCGAGTCGGCCGAGACGGCTGCCCTATTGCACGACCGGTTGGCCGACGTGTGCTTCGGCCCTCATCTGACGGGGGAGGCGTCGGTGGGGCTGACGTCGGAGCCGATGATGCGGTACGGGCTGATCGTGGTGGCTTCGCCGAGTCACCGGCTCGCCGGCGCCCGCGGGGTGCGATGGCAGGAACTCGTCTCGGAGAACTGGCTGGTCGATCCATCGGGGATGGACCCGTCTTCTGAGATCGGTCAGCTGATGGCCCATCTGCATGTGCCTGATGACCGCGTCCAGGTGTTCCCCAACCAGGCGGCGGCCTGGTCGGCGGCCGAGCAGGGTGCCGGCGTGGCGCCGGCCATCACCCATCTGGCCGCGCGTGATGTCGATCGGGGGGCGCTCTGCCGGTTGGATGTGGTCTCAACCCCGGTGCAGCTGTTGTGGTACGCAAGCGCGCTGGAGCCGTCTCGGCGGTCGCCGGCTGTCGCGGCGCTTATGCGTTTTCTGGCCACGCCGGAGGCGATGCAGGCGATGCACCGAAGCGACGGGGCGGTGCCGGCCAGTCGTTTTCGGCCTCCGGTGTATGTGACGCTCTGGTCGTAGGATTGCGGCCTGCACGTATACCGCGTCCAAGGGAAGGGTAGAGCCCGACTGACCGAATAACGAACGAGGGGAGTCCGATGGGATTGATGGACAAGGTGAAGATGCAAGCCGAGCAGGCGAAGGCCAAGGCCCAGCAGGGGATGAACCAGGGCCAGGCCAAGATCGACCAGATGCAGGCCAAACGGCAGTGGGACGCACTCTTACGGGATCTAGGCCAGGCGTACTACGCCCACGTCCGCCAAGGTGGTTCGCAGCAAGCCGTGGATTCGGCGCTCGCCGCTCTCGACTCTCAGGCCGCTCAGGCCGCTCAGAACGCGCAAGGCGCCTCCGGCGGGGTTATGTGATGCCGTTGGTCCGGACGGAACGCGCGGCAGCGACGAGCGGGAGATCTTTGTAGGTGGCGACGCCTGGGGGTGCTTTGACCACGTGAGGGATGGCGTGCACCGTCGGAAGTGCAGTCATGAGCATCGCCAATCCCATCAGGAGTTCCGAGTCCGAGTTGCCCTCGGGTGGCCAGCCCGCGATGTGCATCTTGACGGTAGGGATCCCGTCGATCTGAATGTGCCAGCCATGCCGCACCGGCCAATTCGGGGTCACGTTGTCTGTCATCTTCCAGATCGTCCCGAGCTCGATGACCTCTGCGCCGTTCGAGATGCCCAGCCACCTGTTCCTCAGACCCGCGATACGACCTTCCTTGATGAGCATCCATCCGAGATCGAGGTCTTTCGTGGCCAGGGCAATCTCCGGCACGTACTTGATGTCCTGGAGCTCGATCGCGAGCGCATCGGCCATCATCGCAACGGCGTCCTCGAAGACTGCGGTGCCCTGAAGGAACTGGCTCATCAGGTCTGGCTCATTCGGGTCATGACCGAAGGCCACGGTTTCCCACAGCTCGGGTGAGTCGTAGCCCGAGCACTCGGCCTCCTCCCAGATGGACACCCTCCGTACCTCGCTGCACACGCCGGTAGCGGTGAGCGCGAGCTGGTTCGCGAAGCCGGGGTTCACGCCGCTCGCGAAGATCGACGCGTTTCCGATGCGGCCGGCGGCGTTGAAGCGCTCCTCGGCGTTCCACCACCGCCCGGTGATCAAATTGGCCGTGCTGACGACGTTGATGCCAGCCTCGAGGAATCTGCAAATGGTGTCGATGTGCTCTGGGATCGCCGCCGTACGCATGATCGGGTAGTAGCCGACGACGTCTGGCGCCAACGCGATGATTTCGTCGACGTCGCCCGTGGCGGTGATCCCAAGCGGCTGCAATCCAATCAACTCGCCGACGTCGCAGCCAACCTTCTCGGGACTCCAGGCGTACGCCCCCACGAGCTCCATCTCAGGATGGTCGACGATCGCGCGGCCCGCGAACTTGGCGACGTGTCCGGTGGTCCACAGTGCGACTCGGTACGACATATCTCACTCCTCGTTCTGTGTCGTATTTGGTTACAGATCGACCATCAACTTGATCGCCTCGCCGCGGTGCAGGCGGTCGTACGCGGTGAAATGTTCCTCGAAAGGTACGTGTTCGATCCATCCTTCGGCCGGATAGCGGCCGGCCGCCATGTGCTCGATGACCGCAGCAAACTCGCCCGCGTACGCGAACGACGAAACGATTTCGACTTCGCGCATCAACACGTCGGTCGGGTTATAGGTGACGGGCTCCATGTAGGCGGCGACGGTCACGAACCGGCCCTTCCTACCAGCGACACCCAGACCTGTTGCGAATGAAGCGCGTGTGCCGGCAGCATCGATCACAACTGGAACGCCGGCACCGTGAGTCGCTTCGCGGATCGCGCCGACAACATCTGTTGCCGTTGGATCCAGCACGGCTGCAGCGCCCAGCGCGGATACTGCAGCGCGCCTTTGCGGCGCGGGCTCGACCATCGTCACGTTGTCCACCCCGAGGGCGCGCAAGGCCAGGAACGACCCGATTCCGATAGGGCCAGCACCGAGGACGACGGCGGCTAACCCCGGACGCGGGTGGGCACGTAGGACCGCCCGGTAGGCGACGGACATCGGTTCGACAAGGGCGCCCAACACCGGGCCCACTTGCTCGGGGAGGGGGTAGGCCATGCTCTCGCGGGCGATCGTGAACTCCGACAGTCCGCCGCTTGGTCCGCCTAGCCCGTTACAGAGAAACTGCAGGCACAGGTTGTAATTGCCGTCCACGCAGGGAGGGCAGGAGCCGCACGGCAACGACGGTTCGACCGCGACGAGGTCCCCGACGGCAACCCGTGTGACGTCTCGCCCGACATCGACCACCTCGCCTGCAAACTCGTGACCAACGATGATTGGCAGCGGTGCTGGGCTCAGCGGCC
>CAZCCS010000030.1:5599-15282 GCA_964497005.1 uncultured Acidimicrobiaceae bacterium
GCCCGTTATGCAGCGTCCGGACTTTGACTTCCCCCGGACCCGGGTCAGGTTCTGGAACGTCCTCGAGCCGGATGTCGCCGGCGCCGTAATACAGGGCTGCACGCATGGTCGAGGTCAGGTAGGCAGTCCGGGAGGACTTACAGCCGGGATCTGGATCGCTGGGTGGTCGGTGCGCGCGCTGATGCGCCACCCGTCGGGTGTGAGTACGAAGCGGTCCGTGTATGTACCGAACACGTTCAGGGGCGTGGAACCGGCTGCGGCGACGAAGACACCGTGCCAAGTGGTCTCGACCTCAGCGTCGACGCCGGTTGCGCCGAACGTGGGGTACACGTCGCCGACGTAAAGCATGAACAATTCCACATCGATCATCGTTTCAAGCCACGGCTTGGTCTCGGACCAAGGCGCCCTTGATCCGCCGATCGCGCTGTAGTCGATAATTGCATCGGCCGTGAACACATCGTCCATCAAATCGAGATCTTTCGTGCGCATTGCGAGCATGTATCGCGCTAAGACCTCTCGGATGGCGACAGAGTCAAACGGGCGTCCCGGGTCATCGACCACCTTCGCACTCATGACCGGCGGCTACGTATGAGAAGCCCGAAACTCAGAGCATCGAGATGAGGCCGTCGTGGCCCCACTCGAGACTGGGTCGCGTCGGGTTGAAGACCTCGAGCCTCCAGGTTCGTGGGTCGATGACCCGGGGGCTCCATCCATATTCGAAATGCCATCCAGAGGGGCTCCGGAAGTAGAAGGAAAAGGCCCGGTCGTTGAGATGGCGACCGAGCGAAGTGGTGGTGATCTCCCGACCCAGGCAGACGTCGTATGTAGTCCCGACAGCGTCGAGGTCGGCGAGCTCGAACATGATGTGCTGCATCTTCCGGGGCGCGTTGGGTATTGCCATCAACCCCAGGGAGTGGTGCCGCTCGTTGCAATGCATGAAGGCGGAGAACTGCCCCATGCCCGGAATGACGACGCGGTCGGTCGTGCCGAACCCCATCACTTCGGCATAGAAGCGCTCGGCCGCGACGACGTCGCTCGTGTAGAGCACGACGTGTCCCATTCCGCCATCACCCGTCACGAAACTGCCGATCGGTCGAGTGGGAAGGAAGGCCGGCTGGAACTGCACCTCTGCACCGACGAAGAGCTCCGTGCGAACTCCGGTGAACGGGCATTCGAACCAGACCATCTCGTGGACGGCGCGTGCCAGACATTCTTCGGGCGTCCCAGCCTTGACGATGAGCTCGGCCCGTTCGAGATCGGCGCACGCCTCGGCTAACGCACCGGGATTGCCGAGCTCCCAACCGACGAAAGCGACGTCGTCCTCAACACCTCGGTGCACGGCGAGGCGGTGGTGGTGGTCATCGAAACGTAAATAGAGACAGTCATCGTTGGAGCCTGTAGCTATCTCCGCGCCGAGCACGCCGGCGGCGAACTCGTACCACGCCTCCATGTCCGTAGCGGTCGTCCCCACGTAGCCGAGCTGTCGTATCTTGACCCGTCCCACGCAGACGACGGTAACTGTAAACCCAGATTAAGTCAACTACTTGATATACCGCGCACGGTCACGCCGGCGCGGACGACGGAGTTTGTGATCCGCCATCCGTTCACTTGTCTGCCATGGACTCGGCAGCCAGCATGCCCCCGACCATGGCCGGCGCGAGGGTGGCACCCGCGCCGGGGTAGGACCGTCCCATCACCGGCGACGCAACGTTTCCCGCGGCATACAGCCCGGGGATCGGACCGTTCTCGCCGAGCACCCGGAAAGCCTCGTCAGTGCAAAGGCCGGCTTTCGTGCCCAGGTCCCCCGGGTACACCGCGACAGCGTAGAAGGGCGGCGTCTCCACCGGGCCGAGCGAGGGATTTGGTGTAACGCGGGGATCGCTGTAGTAGCGGTCGTTCGCTGTCTCTCCACGACGGAAGTCTGAATCCTTGCCAACCCGGGCCGCCTCGTTGAATCGGCGGACCGTTGCCTCGAGGGCGTCGGGGTCGATGCCGATGCCCCGGGCCAACTCGACTATCGAGTCGGCGCGGTGAAGCCAGCCGGCATCCGGGCGAAGGGCCGGCGGCAGCCGCTTGTCCGGCACCATTTGGCCCGGTCCTATAGGCCCGAGGATGTATCGCTTGCGGTAAGTCGCGTCGACGATCATCCACGCTGGCACCGTTCCACCGAATTCCTTGTCACACTCGTACTGGGCGATGCCGACGTCGTTGTAGCTGGTCGCCTCGTTGACGAATCTACGGCCGTCGCCGCTCACGAATAGACCGTGGGGCAGGCTCTTCTCGATAACCAGGACGCTGGCCTGCCCGCTGGGAGGGACGACCGCAGGGGTCCACCAGGCCTCGCGCATCATGTCGGTAGCGAGCCTGGCGCCCACTGCCTCGCCCAACCGTATCCCGTCGCCCACGTTGTCAACATGGCCGGCCGTCCAATCACTGCCGATGGGTGCACGCTGGTAGCGCCTTCGCATCTCCGCGTTCCGCTCGAACCCGCCTGACGCCACGAGGACGCCACGTCTGGCGCGGACAGCGATCCGGCGGCCATCCCTTTCCACTTCGACTCCCACGACCCGGCCGTCCTCGACCACCAGTGAATGGACAGGGGCCGACAACCACATAGGTACACGCCGGTCGAGCAGCGATCGGCGCAGCCTCGAAGTCAGCGCTTGACCCATCGTCAGATAGGGGTCCCGATCGAAGCGGCGTCGCTTCGGGTACCGGCTGACGTAGCGTCCCAACCCTGTGAGCAGCCCCAGCTTCGGTCGGAGTCCCGGCAGGAGGAGCTCACGAGCTTCCGGGATACGCATGAGGAACTTGCCCAATACCAGGGTGCCCGCGTAGGGGGCGTGCAGGGTGCGGAACTCGTCGCCCAACTCCGACCCGTCGAACGGCATCGGCTCAAGCGACCGCCCCCCAGGAACGGCACCCTCTACGTCACCGTTGTAGTCCGGATAATGCTCGAGGCAGGTGAAGCTGACCTGAGTCTCGGATTCCAGCCAGACGAGCATTCGGTTCGCCGCCTGGATGAAGGCTCGCAAGCGGTCCTCACCGATTTCACCGAAGGTGACGCCCTTCAGATACCTCAGACCTGCGTCGTCGGAGTCAGCAATCCCGGCCCGACGCATGTGCGGGTTGTTGGGAACCCACAGCGCTCCCGCTGACATCGCCGCCGACCCGCCCCAAACCGGGCTCTTCTCGACGATCAGCGCCGTCTGGCCCAGGTGTGCCGCTCGTAGTGCGCCGGTTAGGCCGGCCGCGCCGGAGCCCATCACGCAGACGTCGACTGTCTCATTCCACGCTGTCATGCTTCCCCCTGTCGTGCTCCCGGCGACTATAACAACTAGTTGACATAGCTAACCCGTCATGTGATACTCGCCGGCGTGAACGCGGCGCCTGGGTTGACTCGTGACGAAGCCGTTGAGCGGGCTACGAAGATCTCGGCTCAAGTCCGTGACCGCTGGTCGGAGACCGAGCGAGCTCGGAGAGTTACTGACGAGACGATGGCGGAACTCAAGGCCGCAGGACTCATGCGGGTGAATCAGCCTGCTCGCTTCGGCGGCGACGAGCTCGGAGTTGAAGCGGTTGTTGATATCGCATCCACCCTGGCGGAAGGCGACGTGTCAGTGGGGTGGGCCTACACGATTCTCGTGAGCCACAACTGGATAGTTGGCCTCTTTCCCGACCAGGCGCAACGCGATGTGTGGGGCACCGACCCGACCCGACTCGCCTCATCCTCGTTCGCACCTTCCCGGGCAACGGTCGAGCGCGTCGACGGCGGCTACCGACTGCGGGATGGACTGTGGCCCTGGTCGTCCGGTTCGGATTTCGGGAGCTGGGCGATGGTCGGCTTCCGGGCCGGCCCGCCCAACGAAGCGGGTCTTCCGCCGGTCAGATGGGGGCTGATCGAGCGCGGGCAGTACGACGTGCGCAGTGACTGGCGGACCATCTCCGCGCAAGGAACCGGGAGCAATTCACTACAGGTCGACGACGCCGTGATTCCCGACCACCGGATCATCGATCCCCTCCTCGCCATGATCGGGCAGACACCGGGGGCCGAGGTCAACCCTTCACCGCTGTTCCGTCTGTCGTTCAGCAACCTAGCGCTGTACCTCGCGGCGCCGATCCTCGGAGGCGCCCGCGCTGCTGTCAAAAGCTTCGCGGCCTACATGGAAACCAAGAAGCTCATCTACACAGGCCAGCGGGTGGGTACCGAGGGCGCCATGCTCGTGCACATGGGCGAGGTTGCCGCGAAAGTCAGTGTTGCAGAAACGGTCCTTCGCGCCGCTGCGAGAGCGCAGGACGAGTCCGGCGGTGAGCCCGTCGATCCTGGCGTCACCCTCGCGATGGCGCGCGACGCTACGTTCGCCGTCCGTCTGTGCGCGGACACCGTCGATGACACGATGCGCTGGAGTGGTGCCTCGGCGATCTTCGAGGATCACCACGCCAACAAATGGTGGCGCGACGTCCGAGCCCTTGCCGCCCATCAAGGCTTCAACACCGATACCGCTTACGGTAACTGGGGCAGGATGACGATGGGCCTGCCACTGCTGCCCGGACCGTTCGGATGAGACGCTGGGGTCGGCGGCGCGTCGAAATCGCCTAGTTAAAGGGGGACACATGTCAACAGAACTTCGTTCCAAGCGCGAGAAGGTGCTGGCCGCCCATCTGGCCGGCGAGACCAACATGGACAGCGCTGCGGTCTTGGACACCATGGTCGATCCACCAACGTACGAGTTGGTCAGTATCGACCGGGTGCTAAAGGGGCGCGAGCAGGTGGGCGAGTTCCTCGAGCTGATGTTCAAGTTCATCCCGGGTATCGTTCACAGGCCGATCGCCTTCTATCACGCCGACGACCACGTCGTCGTCGAATCCGAGACCGACTTCCCGAATGGATTGGACGGCAGCACGCCCGGCCAGGTCGCCGTTGTGAAGGCCATCGCCGTGTTCCCCTTCGATGGCGAACGCTCGCTCGGCGAGCGTCTCTACGCGGACTTCAGCCCGCTGCTGCCGTTCCTCGACGAGTTCTTGGAGGCGAACCCGTGATAGCAGCCGCCGACATCACCGGGGTGGTCGCGCTTCCGCCATCACCATTCCGTGCCGGAGCGGATCCATTTGGTATCGACCACACGCTCGACCTCGAGGAAGCGGCGAGGGTCGCTGATCAGCTGATCTGCGACGGCGTCTCAGCAATCGGATTGTGTGGCACGACCGGGGAGTGCGCCACGTTGACGTGGGCGGAGAAGGAGTTGCTCTACTCGACCGTCCGCGACGCCGCGGCCGGCCGCGTCGCGATCTACGCCGGCGCCACCGCCCTCGGGACTCGGGAAGTCGTCGAACAGATGCGGCGGATCTCAGATATGGGTATCGACGGTGCATTCGTCGGGCTCCCTTTGTGGCAGACCCCGACGGTCGAGGAAGCGGTCCGTTTCTATGAGGATCTGTCCAAGGCGGTGCCTGACCTCGCGGTCCTCGTCTACGCCAACTCATTTTTCTTCAAGTTCGACTACCCCCTGGCGTTCTGGCAGGGCATCGCCGCACGCTGCCCCACGGTGGTGGCTTGCAAGGTGGGGTTTGGCTTCACCAAGGAGATTTACGACGCGGCCGGCCACCAGGTCAACTTCTTGCACGGCGAAGGGGGCGGCGTTTCCAACACGTACAAAAAGATCCCGGAGTCGGTGACCGCCGCCTGGGCGACGTCATGCGCCATGGGACCTGAGCCGTGGGTGGCTGCGCTCAAAGCCATCAACTCCGGAGACCGGACGCGGGCCCTAGAGGTGCTGGGCGACATCGACACGGTCCCCCTGGCGCTTCCCGACTTCGCCGACTTTCCCAAGTTCAACCTCCAGTTCGAAAAGGCCCGCATCAACGCGGCGGGGTACATGCAATGCGGACCGCCCCGGCCGCCTTACACCGAGCTTCCCGACGACTGGCGCGAAGCCGCGGAGCACAACGGACGGGGCTGGGCTCAGCTCCGCTCCCGCTACGTCGCAGTAGGAAGAAGCTGATGGCAGGCGAGTCCAACGAGACCGTCAACCTGGAGCTGGCGGACCGTATCGACCCCTCCGATCCGGCGACCCTGGTGTTCGACCCGTCCGACTATCTCACCTACTCGCCGGACAGCGCGGTCGTCACGCTGGCCTGGATCAAAGGCCAGCTCGGCATCGTCATGTGGAACCTGGAGCCAGGTCAATGGAACGACTACCACCTGCATCCCACGACCGAGCACCTGCACATCGTGTTATGTGGCGAGGTGGAGTACCTCCTTGGCGAACTGCCGCCTGTGCGGCTCACCGCCGGTAAGGCTGTGATCGTCCCGGCCGGGGTCCCCCACGCAATCCACAACGTCGGTGTCGAGCGGGCGTCGTACGTGGCGGTTACGAGTCCCGGGCCCTACGAGAAGGTGCTGGTGGACAAGCCAACGACGGCTGTCTCGTGACCCGTACCATCTGCGTCTCGGGTTCGGCATCCGGGATTGGCAAGGCGCTGGCTGAGCGTCTCCGAGGTACCGGCCACCGCGTCATCGGTGTCGACCTCCACGACGCCGACGTGGTCGCCGACCTGTCGAGCGTCGACGGCCGGTCCGCCGCGGTCTCAGAAGTTCTCGACCAGTGCGACGGTCGCCTCGACGGTCTCGCCGCACTGGCCGGTCTCGGGCCCCAAGCTGGCTCGGTGCCGCAGCTCCGGGTGAACCTGTTCGGTGCGATCGCACTCCTCGACGGACTCTTCGAGGCCCTTCGGGCCGGCAACGCGCCGGCCGCCGTCGTTGCCTCCTCTATCGCGGCGACGATCGCGCCGGTCGACGAGGCCATCGTCGACGCCGCCGTCGCCGGCGACGAAGAACACACGATCGAGCTCGCCGACAAGCTGGCCGACGGCGGTATCGCCTACTCGACCTCGAAGAGGGCGTTAGCGATACTCACGCGCCGGAGAGCGGTCGAGTGGATCGCCGCCGGCGTCCGGCTCAACGCGCTGGCTCCTGGTAACACCATGACCCCGCTAACCGCCGGAGCCCTCGAACACGAGAGCTACGGCCCGCAGATGCGCGCCGTGCCGGTGCCTCGGGGCGATTGGGCGCAGCCTGGAGAGATCGCGGCAGCCGCGGCGTGGGCTCTTTCTCCTGAAGCCAGCTATCTCGTGGGTTCGTTCCTCGTCATCGACGGCGGAACTGACGCGCTCGTGCGCCCCACGATCTTTTGACCTCGTCCTGATGGATCGGCCGCACATGCGGGCCGGCGGTAGCGGCAGCATTCTCGGAAACCGGGTTGCGAGGGTCGAGGATCCCGCGTTGCTTACCCGGGGTGGGCGCTACGTGGCCGACGTCGTCGATCCGTTGCTCGAGTCCGCCGCCCACGTCGTGTTCGTGCGTTCGTCGGTCGCGCACGGCCGGCTTGTCTCGATAGAGACCGAGGACGCCGCCTCCATGCCCGGCGTCATCGCTGTCTTCACCGCCGAGACCCTGGGCTTGACACCGGTGCCCAACCCATTCAACCCGGGCATTGCCACGACCGTCCTCGCCAGCGATCGCGTCCGCTATGTCGGCGAGCCGGTTGCCGTTGTCGTCGCGGAGAGTCGTGCCCTCGCCGTCGACGCCGCCGAGATGGTCGTCGTGGACATCGACCCGCTTCCGGCGGTGATCGGGGTCCCCAGCGCTCTCGAGGGCGGACAGCTCCTCTACCCCGAGCTGGGTACCAACATCGTCGTGGACGGAGCCGCGATGGGCATCCCGCCACTCGACGACCGCATCTTCGAGGGCTGTGAAGTGATCGTGCGGGGCCGGTTCGTAAACCAGCGGCTGGCGCCCTGTCCGCTCGAAGTAAGGGCCGCTGCCTGCGCCTGGGGCCCCGACGGGCGTTTGCACCAGTGGGCGACATCCCAGATCCCGCACATGCTGCGCGACACTCTGGGAGCGATCTACGGCGGCGCCGACATGGTGCACGTGATCGTTCCCGACATGGGTGGCGGGTTCGGACCCAAGTCCGGGATGCATCCGGAGGAGCTTCTGCTCGGCGGTCTAGCCGCCGCGGTCGGCCGACCCCTGCGGTGGGTCGAGACGCGTTCGGAGAGCATGCTGGGGCTGTCGCACGGGCGGGGACAGGTTCACGACGTCACGATCGGCGGAACCGCCGATGGGCGGGTCCTCGCCTACAGGCTCGAGATAGTCCAGGACGCTGGGGCCGTGCCCGGCTTCGGGGCCATCATTCCGGTGATGCTCACGCGGCCCTTGGCTCAGGGTGTCTACGACATCGCCCGGGTGGAGTGCACGGCGCGCTCGGTGGTAACCAACACGACGCCCGTCGCCGCCTATCGGGGGGCGGGCCGGCCCGAGGCGACAGCGGCCATCGAGCGCAGCATGGATCTGTTCGCGGCTGAGCTCGGATTGGATCCGGTAGATGTGCGCCGGCGCAACCTGCTCGCCCCATTTTCTGAGCCTCGGACGATGGCGATGGGTGTCCGCTACGACTCGGGTAACTATGAGTCCGCCCTTGGGGCTGTCCTGGACGCGGTCGACTACCGGGCTGTACGCGCCGAGCAGCGCGAGCGCAGGGAGCGCGGCGACGGCTGCCTGCTCGGTGTAGGCGTGAGCTGTTATGTCGAGATCACCGGCAAGGCCCTGGGTGCCAGCGACGAGCCCTTCGAGGTGGCGCGCGTCGAGGTCGATCCAGCAGGGGCGGTGATCGTCTATACGGGGACGTCCCCTCACGGCCAGGGGCACGACACCGCCTGGGCCATGATCGTTGCCGACGAGCTGGGTGTGCCGATGGATTCAGTGACCGTCCTGCACGGTGACACTGATGTGGTCCCGGCCGGCGGTGGCACTTTCGGATCCCGGTCGGCCCAGCAGGGAGGCGCTGCGGTGAAGGTCGCTGCGGTCGAGCTGCTCGATCGCGCCAAGCAGCTTGCGGCGGACGCCCTGGAAGCTGCAGTGCAGGACATCGTCGTCGGCGTCGGAACGCTCCACGTAGCGGGCGCACCGTCCGCCGGGGTCGACTGGGTCACGCTCGCAAAGCTCTCCCAGAGTCGTGATGGTGTTCCGCTCTCGGTCGAGCGGACCTTCGTCGCTCCTGGCGCGACGTTCCCTTTCGGTGCTCATGCCGCGGTGGTCGAGGTCGACTCCGATACCGGCCTGGTCCGCCTGGTGCGTATCGTCGCTTGCGACGACGCCGGACACCTGCTCAATCCCCTGATCGCAGAGGGGCAGGTGCATGGCGGGATCGCACAGGGGGTCGCCCAGGCGCTCTACGAGCAGATGGTCTACGACGACGACGGCAACCCGCTGACATCCAACCTGGCTGACTACTCTTTCGTGTCGGCTGCCGAGCTTCCGAGCTTCGAACTTGTGGAGCACGTGACACCGACCCCGTTCAATCCGTTGGGTGCCAAGGGGATCGGTGAGTCAGGGACGATCGGATCAACACCGGCAGTTCAGAGCGCGGTGGTAGACGCTTTGGCCCACCTCGGCGTACGGCATCTGGACATGCCCGCCACACCGGAACGGGTCTGGCGGGCGATCCGGGAAGCGGTCGTTCGCTAGAGGCGTACGAGGCCGCCGTCGACCATCAGCGTCTGCCCTGTGATGAAGCCGGCATCGTCTGACACCAGGAACGACAGAACGCCGACCAGGTCTTCAGGCTGCTGTGTCCGCTTTATCGGCTGCATCGTTCGGGTCACCTCGAATACGGCGTCGG
>CAZCCS010000031.1:0-15196 GCA_964497005.1 uncultured Acidimicrobiaceae bacterium
TCGGACTCCGTAGCGCGACGCTCGAAAGCTCGACAGGTGAAGTCGTAGCAACCGCCAAGTTCTCCTGATTGCTGCCGACTAGCTGGCAGCGCTGGACATATTCGAGAAGCTGGCAGCCGCCAGCATGACTCCCGATGAGGTCACGATTGTCGCCCCGTGGAGGTTCGTCACGCCATCCGGCAACGTCCTGGCCCACTCCCCTGAGCCTCCCGCGACCGTGAAGGTGCCCGAAGCGACCACCGCACCGGTGTTGGACTGCAGAAGACAGATGACCGGACCGTCGTAAGGCGTTCCGGCCAGGTTCATGAACACCCATGACGGACTACCTGCGAAGACCGTGATCTGGCCAAGCTTTTGGCGGTCGGTCGTCTCGAAGGAGCCCGTGAGGACGGTGTGACCCCTGATGGCGGTGGCTGCCGGACGGCCGGCGCCGTGATCGACGCTCTCGGTGATACCGACCGTTCCGGCGACCAGAGCGGCGGCTGCGGCAAAGGACAAGAGCACGTTGCGCCGATGGGGCCGTAGGGGCGTCACTGTGCCCACCCGGTCTGTCATTGCGCCTTGGTGGGCCGTCAGCTCGGTCAGCTCGGCGAACAGGTCCTCCACGAAGTCGGGGTCGGGTGTGCTCTCGCCTGGGCGACCCGCACTGAGGTTTATGGCTGTGCGTAGCTCTTCGACCTCCTGGGCACGGGCTCGAAACCCCGGCGGCCTCCGGCCTTCGGCGAGAGCTTCGACGAAGCGTCGGATCCCGCGACTGGTCACTGGTCCAACTCCCGCGCCACCCGTGACGCCATGCGCAGCGCCCGGTGTTGGAGGACCTTGGCGTTGCCAACCGTGACGTTCATTGCGTCCGCTGCCTCCTTGATCGACGAGGCCTCGAGGAACCGGAGCTGAAGGATGTGGCGGTAACGATCGGGCAGGGCCGCCAGGATGCGCTGCGCTCGACGTGGAGCATCGCTCGGCGTAGGGGGTCCCGAAGCGTCGGCGAGGAATTCGAGGTCGCGCTCGGGGTCAATGGACGTGACCGGATGACCCAGGCGGGACCTCCAATGTGAGGCCAGTACCGTCTGAGCCGTCACGAGCAGATAGGACCGTACCTCCCCCTTCGACAACTCCAGGTTTAGGGGGCCGATCGCAGCCCGAAAGGTTTCCGCGGTGAGGTCCTCGGCGTCCGGGCGGTTGCCGACCCGGGCGTACATCAGCCGATAGACGCGGCCGACGTTGTCCCGGTAGGCCCGCTCCCAGTCTCGGTAGACATCGTCGCTCAAGACGCGAAGCCTCGGCGCGGGAGTGGGCCCGGGCTTACGCCCGGGGCTCGTGCTCCGTTCAGAAGGTCTGGCAGAAGGCCACATATTTTCCTGGATATACGCACCAGGGTTACACGGCCGTCATCAACCGTGTCAGGTTCACGGTCCCGCCAGCGGCGGTTTCGCCAGGGACTGCTTCTGCTGTTAAGCAGCGCCCTGGTTGGCGAGCGTCTGGGTTGACACCTGTCCGTTGTGGGTGGTGGCGACGGGGATGGCTTGGTTGGAGTTGGTCCAGTTGCCGAACTGGATCGCGGCGGTGTCGCCAGCGGCCAAGGAGATGGCGTTGTGGCTGAAGACCTGGACCCCCCGCTGGGTGGATCGGGTCATCTTGAGGTTCACTGCCGACGCCCCCGCTGCGCCCACGTTGTTGATGGTCAAGCTGCCGCTCTCGGCCGGCAGACCGAGGTTGATGGTGCTGCCGGGCCGGTCGGCCACACCACCGACCTCGAAGGAGTAGTCGGCCTGGTTATCGGACACGGCCAGCCCGAGGGTGGGCGACTCGAGGCGGGAACTGGTGTAGCTCAGCTTGGTGGCGTCCGGCTCGGCCACCAACGTGTCCTTGTCTCCAGGGTTCATGGGGATGTCCTTGACGGCCAAGTCGAAGCTGGGGCCGATGATGTCCAGGGTCTCGGTGTTCGCCTTGGTGAGCGTCGTCCCGTCGATGGTGATGGTGTATCTGGCGTCCGCCGGCACGAAGAAGTCCGGCGCCATCTTGTTCGTCCAGTCAGAGCTCGAGATCACCGGGTCGACCTTGGCGCCCGGGATCTCGTCGACAAGCGTCCCGTTGATGTAGCCCAGCCGGTGCCCGGCGTCGTCGGTGATGACGAGGTTGGCGTCACTGTTATCGGTGGCCCGTAGAGCGATTTCCTCGGTGTTGCCGGCCCCCCCGCCTGACGGAGGATGGCGTGGCACTTTGCCGCAGAACGGGCACGGTTGGGTGCCCAGCCCCGGCGAGGTGGGGTACAACGAGATGGTCTTGGTCCTGGCGTCCCCCGCGTAGGCCGAGTTCGGCACGACCGGGTTGCTAGCGGCATGGTAGGTCCAGGTGTTGGCCTTGGTGTCGAAGGAGATGGCTCGGGTCTGGCCAGGCCAGTTGTTGTCGTAAATCAACACGTCGAACTGCCCCCCGCCTTGGTTCTCCACCTCGTAAGGGGTGACTGCGTGGCCGGCGGTGCCGTCTGGCTTCCAGATGACGATGGTGTAGGTCTCCGAAGGTTTGGGCCGGAGCGCCTTCCTGAGTGTTGCCAGGATGTTGTTGGGGGTGCCGGTGATCCGCCGAGACTGCACCGACGGCAGGAGTTGCAGCGCCCAGTCATAGGCGAGCAGCCGCTGCAAGGCCTGGTTGTCGCCGATGGCCAGGTCGGTGGTAGCCGGTGCTCCGAGAGTGGCGACGTTCAGCTTGTGCTGCCACAGCAGCTCGGCCAGAACCGAGAAGCCGTAGCAGTGTCCCCCCGCCATGGCCTGGTTGGTCGAATCCAGCCAGGCCTGAGCCTCGGGGATCAGGTCACACCTTCGCAACTTGGCGTCGGCGCATACGGCGTCGCCGAACATGATCTGCACGTCGTGGGCGGTCAGGTTGGTGGGGGCGACCCCGTCGGACAGCAGGCTGCCGTAGTTCTCGAACGGAAAGCCATTGTTCGCCGGCCGGAACCCCGAGTCCACAACCACGCCAATAGGGGTGGGCGGCGACGACGACGAACCGCCGCAGGCCGCAGCCCCCAGCGCCGCCAGTGCCGCCGCGATGGCCAGGGTCCCCATCGCCCGCAGATTCATAGTCATGGCGGCTCCCCTTCGGCTGGTTCACCCTCCTGCGCCAGCTGACCCTCGGCAAAGTAAGCGCCGGTCACGGCTCCGAGAATGATCACCACCCCTATAGCTATGAACCAGGTCAAAATGCCAAACACGGCCCCAATGGATCCGTAGGTCTTGCTGTCAGAGATGATCGTCGAGGAGAAATAGAACCCCGAGAACACCCCTAGACCCACGAAAAAGACCCCGGTAGTTACGGCGGCAGGCAGCAGCGTCCGCCACCGAACTCGGCCGCCCAACAAGAAGTGCATGGTCCACCAAAAGAACGGCGTGAGGATGCCGAAGGTGACGATCTCGACCAACCCGACCCCGCCTGACACCTGGCGGGCAGGCCTTCCGGCGACGCTTTCGAAGGCCACCACCCCGCACAACGCCGCAACCCAGATCAGCAAGCGGGGGAGGTTCTGTTTGCGTCGATGATCCTGGGCGAAGGCCTTCTCGTAGATTTGCTGGAGCGAGCTTGCCATCGCCAGTGTGCCGGCGAGGACGAAGATCAGGCTCGTCATGGTGGCGACGTTCACAGACGCCGGTGAGGACGCAAAGAGATGGCTCACGATGCTGGACGCTCGGCGGTCCAATCCCAGACGGAGGGCCAGGTCGTCGTCTACCCGTTCGCTGGCGAAGGCGCTGAGCAGGATCAGGAAGGGGAGCAGCGAGACCAATAAGCCAGCCCCGAAAAGCATGGCCTGATCGAGAAAAGCCAGGGCCTTCAGCCGCCTCCCCAGCTCAGGCAGCAGAGACCTTTCGTACAGCTGTCGAGCGCGCCCAGCTAGTTCAGGTCGAGCGCGGCGGCGCCAACGCGCTCGGTCTTCATCGATCGGATGTTGGATCTGGTCGCCTGGTAGCGCCCTAGGACTGTCTTCCGACATCGCCATGTCGGTTAGTCAGCAGTAGCACTGCCACCCAAGCCCCGTCGAGAATTCGACCGTTGGACTGAGCCGCAAGCCCCGAATCGCCTGACCAAGGTGAGGCGCCGACCCTCGGAGCCGTGCATGGTGGCAAAAGCATCTCCGGGCCCCGCAGGTCCGGCGCGGGTGTGGGCTGTGTGCGGATTGTCGAAATAGGGGTCCTGGCGATGATTGGTGTAGAGCAGAAGCGGTTGGAGGAAGCGGAACGGGACGGCGTCGCGTGGCGGCGGTGGGGGCCGTACCTGAGTGAGCGCCAGTGGGGCACGGTGAGGGAGGACTACAGCAGCGGTGGAGACGCGTGGTCGTCCTTCACGCATGACCAGGCCCGGTTCCGTGCCTACCGCTGGGGCGAGGACGGGCTCGCAGGCCTCAGTGACGACCGACAGCGGCTCTGTGTGGCGTTGGCGTTGTGGAACGGGAGGGACCCGATCCTCAAGGAGCGGCTGTTCGGCCTGACCAACGGCCAGGGCAACCACGGCGAGGATGTCAAGGAGTACTACTTCTATCTCGACGCCACCCCGACCGCGTCATATCTCAAGATGCTCTACAAGTACCCTCAGGCCGAGTTCCCTTACGCCGATCTGGTTAGTACCAATGCGAGCCGGGCGAAGACCGATCCGGAGTACGAGCTGCTGGACACGGGGGTGTTTGACGACGCCCGGTACTTCGACGTTGTCGTCGAATACGCCAAGGCGACGCCCGACGATGTGCTGATGCAAGTCACAGTGCACAACCGGGGTCCCGACGATGCCGAGTTACATGTGCTGCCCACACTGTGGTTCCGGCATACCTGGTCGTGGGCCGGCACCGGGGCAAAGCCCTCTCTGAGAGCGGTCACAGATCTTCCGGGTGGAAGCGGGGTCGCGGCCGAGCATCCCGAGTTCGGATCACGGTGGTTCTACGGCGACCGGGCCGTCCCAGTGCTGGTCACCGAGAACGAGACCAATAACGAGCGAGTGTTCGGGACCCCGAACGACACGACCTACGTCAAGGATGCCATCGACCGGGCTGTCGTCCACGGCGACGCCGACGCGGTCAACCCGGCGGGTGTGGGCACCAAGGCCGCGTTGCACCACTTGCTCATCGTGCCCGCCGGAGAGCAGGCCACAGTGCGTCTACGCCTGAGTGACATCGACCCAGCCCGACGTGGTCGGAGCAGGCGGGCGGCTGGTTCGTTCGACGATTTCGACGAGATCATCGATGCCCGACGCCGGGAGGCCAACGAGTTCTGGGCCGGTGTCGGCGGCGACCTCAGCGACGAGGAAGCCCTGGTGCTCCGACAGGCCCTGGCGGGGATGCTGTGGTCGAAGCAGTACTACGGGCTAGACGTCGAACGATGGTTGACCGAGCACGGGGTCGACCCTATGGACGCGCGGGGCGCGATCCGTAACCGGGAATGGCGACACCTGGTGGCGGAGGACGTCATCTCGATGCCCGATAAATGGGAGTACCCGTGGTTCGCGGCCTGGGACCTGGCCTTTCACGCCGTGGCTTTCGCCGCGGTCGACCCGGCCTTCGCCAAACAGCAGCTCGAGCTGCTCTTGGACCGACGCTTCCTGCACCCGAACGGGCAACTGTCTGCGTACGAGTGGAACTTCAGCGACGTGAACCCGCCGGTTCACGCCTGGGCCACTTACTTCGTGTACGAGATCGAGAAGGCCCGCACGGGCATCGGCGACCGGCAGTTCTTGGAACGTTCCTTCCAACAGATGATGAAGAACTTCGTGTGGTGGCTGAATCGTAAGGACATGGACGACCGGAACGTATTCCAAGGCGGGTTTTTAGGCCTGGACAACATAGGCGTGTTCGACCGTAGCGCCCCGCTGCCAACCGGCGGCTATCTCGACCAGGCCGACGGCACCGCCTGGATGGCCCTGTGCACGCAGAACATGATGCAGATCGCTATCGAGTTGGCCCGGGAGGAGCCGGTCTACCTGGAGCAGGCGCAGGCCCTGTTCGAGAACCTCGCTTGGATCTCGGCCGCTACCCTTCACGTGGGCCCCGACGGGATCAGCCTCTGGGACGAGGAGGACGGTTTCTTCTACGACGTGCTGCGTCGTCCTGATGGCAGCGCGGTTCCCCTGAAGGTGCGATCGGTCGTCGGGTTGATGCCGCTCGCCGCGGCCACCGTCATCCCGGCGTCGGTGCGGACCGAGTTCCCGATCTTAGTGGAACGGGCGGCTGAGTTCCTGTACCGCCATCCCCTGATCATGGCCGCCCTATCCGGGCAAGGCCGCCAGATTCACGCGACGGGACCGGTGTTGTTCGCCCTTTTCGACGAGCCGCGGCTGCGCCGGATCCTGAGTCGGATGCTCGACGAGGAGGAGTTTCTGGGACCTCACGGCATTCGGTCCGTGTCCCGATGGCACAAGGACCACCCTTACACCTTCACCGTGGACGGTCAGGATTACACCGTCGGGTACCTTCCCGCCGAGTCCGACACCGGCATGTTCGGCGGCAATTCCAACTGGCGGGGGCCGGTCTGGTTCCCCATGAATCTGATCTTCTTGCGGGCCCTGCTCAACATCTACGCCTACGCCGGTGACCAGTTCACCGTGGAGTGTCCAACCGGCTCGGGACGGCAAATGAACCTTTACGAGGTCGCCCAAGAGATCAGCCGTCGCTTGACCGCAATATTCCTGAGAGACGACACCGGCCGGCGCCCCGTACACGGAGGCCAGCCGATATTGCAGAGCGATCCTCATTGGCGGGACCTGCTGCTGTTCTACGAATACTTTCACGGCGATAACGGGTCCGGCATCGGGGCCAGCCACCAGACCGGCTGGACCGGAACGGTGGCGCTACTACCACTGCTCTCCCGTGGTCTCAGCGCCCAAGACGTCATAGACCGCGGCCTGGGTCCGAGACCGAGGACCCGCCTGAGCAAGACGGCAGCGCGATGACAGGATGGCCGGCCCAGCCGGTGATCAACGAGATCAACACTGCCGTGTGGCTGGATGAGCGGTCCCGAATTGCAGGCCGTCGCTTGACCCTGGGCGACGTGCCACACGCAGATTGGGACTCGATCACGCCCGCAGGGGTTGACGCCATCTGGCTGATGGGCGTCTGGGAGCGAAGCCCTGCGGGCCTGGAAGTAGCGAACAGCAATCCACAACTGCAGGCATCATTTCACCAAGCTCTTCCTGATGTGCGCCCCGATGACGTAATCGGCTCGCCGTACTCTGTCCGCCGCTACATAGTCGATGGTGCATTCGGCGGCCCCGACGCTTTGGGCGCTGCGAGGACCGCTCTGGCGGACAGAGGTGTGCGGCTCATACTCGACTATGTGCCGAATCACGTTGCCCCCGATCACCCGTGGACAGAAGCGCACCCGGAGAGGTTCGTCCGCGGCCAACCGAGCGACCTCGACACGGATCCCGGCGCCTGGATCAGGGTCAACGACAATGTCCTGGCCCTCGGCCGGGACCCGTACTTCCCGCCGTGGCCCGACGTCGTGCAACTCGACGCCTTCTCCCCCGCTCTGCGCGCCGCCACCGTCGACACCCTGGCCGATATCGCCGACCAGTGCGACGGTATCCGATGCGACATGGCCATGCTCATGACCAACGACGTCTTCACGCGCACGTGGGCCGGCCGAACCGGGCCGGCCCCAGCCGAGGACTTCTGGCCGACGGTCATTGCTCTGCTACGCAGCAAGCACCCTGAGACCGTGCTCCTCGCCGAGGCCTACTGGGACCTGGAATGGGAGCTGCAACAGCAAGGATTTCGGTTCTGTTACGACAAACGACTCTACGACCGGATCCTTGACGGCGACCCCGCAGCCGTCCGAGGCCATCTCGGAGCAGATCTCCAATACCAGTCCCGCCTACTGCGTTTCCTGGAGAACCATGACGAGCCCCGCGTCGCCGAACGCCTGAGCCCTGAGGCCGAACGAGCCGCGGCCGTCGCCATCGCAACTCTCCCCGGCGCAACCCTCTGGCACGAAGGACAGTTCGAAGGAAGGCGGGTGCGACCCCCGGTGTTCCTGCAACGACGGCCCGACGAGCCACCCAACCACCAGCTCTCCGACTGGTACCGGTCGCTCCTCGCTGCGGTAGAAACAGACGAAGTCCGGCGAGGCAGATGGCGGCTGCTCGACGTCACCGGCTGGCCCGATAACCAGACCTACCGCAACTTGCTGGCCTGGACCTGGTCAGACGGTGATGGCCACCATCCCCACATCGTGGTCATCAACCTCTCGGATACCGCATCCCAAGGGCGGGTACCGCTTGGATTGCCCCAGCTCCGCGCTCGCCAGTGGCAACTCGCGGATCTCATCGCAGACGTCTGTTTCGAAAGAGACGGCGACGAGCTCGAGGATCCCGGCTTGTTCGTTGCGCTCGAACCATGGCAGTTCCACCTGCTCAAACTGTCGTAAAGCTCTGACAACAACACCTGTCTCTTTGCCCTGAAGCCATCTCTCGTCTCGATCCGGGTTCGAATCCAGGGGACCGCGCCGCTACGGTTGCGTCGTGGCCGACCAGCAGAAGATACGTGTCACCCTCCGGCTCCCTATAGCGGCCGAACCAGGATCGGACCCCGCGACCCTCGTGGACCTCTCCCGCCAGGCTGAGGCCGCCGGCTTCGGCGCGGTTTCCCTCTCCGATCACGTGGTCATGGGCCCCCACGCCGACCGGTACCCCTGGGGTGATTTTCCCTTCCCTCCGACGGCTCCCTGGTACGAGCCGCTCACCGTTTTGACTGCGATAGCCGCCGCAACGAGCCGCATCGGCCTAACCACCGGAATCGTGATCGCGCCTCTCCGCCCCGCAGCGCTGTTGGCAAAGTGGACCGCCACGATCGACGTGGTGTCGAACGGCCGGCTGGAGTTGGGGGTCGGCACCGGCTGGCAGAAGGAGGAGTTCGACGCGCTCGGGCTCGACGACCGCCTCCGCGGCCAAATGCTCACCGACACCATCGGGGCGTGCCGGGCGCTGTGGACCTCGTCGCCCGCTTCGTTCAGCTCCCCGACTGTCAACTTCAAGGACATCTGGTGCGAGCCCAAGCCATTGCAACCTCGCGGTGTGCCAGTGCTGTTCTCAGGAACCCTCACCCCGCGAAACATCCGACGGATCGTCGAGCTCGGAGACGGTTGGATACCGATCATGGGCGAGCGCCGGCCGGGGATAGCTGCCGGCGTCGAGCTGCTACGCCGGCAATACGAAGACGCAGGGCGCGACCCAGATGGGCTGCGCGTGCGGTCGACCGCCCGCGTCGGCGCCAGTGTCGCTGAGACCTTCGAAAGGTGCGAGGCCCTCGTGGAAGTCGGAGTCAACGACATCGACCTTCCGCTCACCTACTGCTCTCCCAACGGCTTCGACGCGTTCTTTGCCGAAGCGCAGCCAGCGCTGAAGGAGGCTGGGTGGGCGAGCAACTGACCACAACAGATCTTGTCAACCTCAGGCATCTCGTCGACGCGTACGCAGACGCGGTGGACAGGCTTGACGAGAAGACATTCTCGTCACTCTTCACGCCGGACGGGGTTCTTCGAGTGCAGGCCGATGATGCCGCCATCGAAAACGAATGGAGCGGGCCCGGGCTCGCCGGCTCGTTCGAGCCACTCCGTCCCTACCACCGAACCTTCCACCATGTAGGTGGGGCAACGTTCGAGACTTCCCCGGAAGGTGCCAACGGAAGGGTTCACTGTTTGGCTCACCACTACCAGCGGACCGCCAACGGGCCGGTTGATCTGGTGATGATGATCCGCTACCACGACCGCTATTCAAAGACGACCGACACCTGGCTCATAGCGGAGCGACGGGTCGCCATCGAATGGACTGAACTGCACCCCGCCCATCCATCTCGCCGGCGATCGAGATGAACGTCGCGTTCGTGACCGGTGCAAGCCGGGGCATAGGGGCGGCGTGCGCCGTAGCCCTTGCACGTGCCGGGTTCGACGTGGCCTTGTCAGCTCGCACGGAAAAAGAAGGCACCGGCGTGCTCGAAGGCGACCTCCTCGGGAACCGCTCGGATGCGGCCATAGCGGGCAGCCTGGAGTCGGTCGGGTCGGTCATCGAGTCTCTCGGCCGGCGCTCGCTGAAGATTGCCATGGACGTATCGGATCTGGAGTCGGTGGACGCCGCGGTGGACCGGGTGCACGACGTATGGGGCCGAATCGATGTCGTGGTCAACG
Source organism: uncultured Acidimicrobiaceae bacterium (assembly GCA_964497005.1). Classification (GTDB taxonomy): domain Bacteria; phylum Actinomycetota; class Acidimicrobiia; order Acidimicrobiales; family Palsa-688; genus DASUWA01. Next base: position 10,158 of record CAZCCS010000031.1, read on the forward strand.
TCGCCCACTATCGCGGTCCCGGCTATGACGGCCCGCTGTTGGGCACTCCGCTTGACGTCGTCGAACGGACCCTTGTCGGTGATGTTCTCGCGCCTTTGTTGATCCTCCAGAAGACGGTTCCGGGCATGCTCGAACGCGGCACTGGAACCGTGGTCAATATGTCTTCGTACGTCGCCGCACAGAACCCGCCGGCCCCCGCTGGGCGCGGCGGGTGGGGATTGGCATACGCCGTCGGCAAGGGCGGATTTGATCGCATCGCCGGAGTGCTGGACGCAGAGGTCGGCGATCTCGGCATCACCGTTTACAACGTGGAGCCAGGCCTCACCGCGTACGGCGAGCGGTTGACCAAACAGCGCGAGAACTACCCGTGGGCGGAGATCAACGAACCCGGACCGATTGGGGAAGCGGTGGCGTGGCTGGTCACCCATCCTGAACAAGCGGCCACGCTGCGCGGCAAGCGCATTCACCTTCCCAAGATCGCCCGAGACATAGGCGCCTCTTAACGGGATTTGTCCAAATCCCGGGATTGATACGAGACGAACGCCCACCCGGCGTTCGTCTTTTTTTCATCCATAACTTCGTCGAGCGCCGAATACTTGGCCGAGGCGTGTTGAAAGTTGGGAGGGCTCGATAACGCCCTCCTCGAAGGGGGAAGGCCATGGCAGAGAAACCCCGTCACCGACCGGAACCGTCCACTCACCGTCCGGCTTCGGCGCTCGGTGGAGTCGGCGGGATGACCCGAAGGGCAGTGCTCCGCGCGGGCACCATCGGAGCGGCCGCGGTGGGCGCAGCGAGTGCCTTTCCCGGTTTGCTGGGTGAACTTTCGACTGCAGGACCTGAGGTTTCCGGGGGCGCGTCCGAGGCGACTGCCGCCGCCACCGAAGCCGAAGCGGCAGCCGCGCTGGACGGTCCGATCGTCGCCCACATCAAAGACGCCGCGACCGGTGAGATGTCGCTGTACGTGGGAGAGCGCGAGGTCGCTTACCGCGATCCCGCGCTCATCCATCGATTGATCCGTGCGTCCCGCTGACTTGGAAAGGTGAACCGATGTCATCGCATCGAGAAGCTCCCCAGATTTCAAAGGACCCGAATGCCGATAGCACTGACGTCTACGCATTCGTGTCGCCCGACCTGCCGCACACCGTCACGCTGATCGCCAACTACATCCCATTGGAGCAGCCCGCTGGCGGGCCGAACTTTTACGAGTTTGCCGACGACGTGCTCTACTCGATCAACATCGACAACGACGGAGATGGGGTCGCGGACATCTCGTACCAATTCCGCTTCCAGACGGTGAACAATATTCCTGGTTCGTTTCTTTACAACGACGGCCCGATAACCGCTCTCAGCGGCGCCGGCGCGGCCCTCTGGAACCGGCGACAGACTTACACGCTCATCCGGGTCGATCACGGATCCGAAGAAGGGTCCGGCAGTCGGACCCTTTTAGGAAACGGCCTGACGACTCCGCCCTGCAACATCGGTCCGCTGTCGACCCCCAACTACGCGGCCCTGGCCCAACAGGCCATCCATTCCTTTAGCGAGGACGGCTTTACGGGAATGGTGTTCGCCGGCCAGCGAGCCGAGGGTTTCTACGTGGACCTGGGAGCAGTCTTCGATCTTGGTGGCCTCAGGCCCTTCGAGGCCGCCCACCTCTCGGGAATCCTTCCGAACATGCCCGGCGTCAACTCGACCGCGGCGGTCAACGTCCACACTCTCGCGTTGCAGATCCCGATAGACCAGTTGACATCCAACCGCGCTTTGCCCCTCTCAACCATCAGTCCCAACGCGGTCATCGGGGTGTGGACCGCCGCCCTACGCCAGAAGGCGCGGGTCCATGATGACGATGGCTCCTGGGCTCACAGTGGTCCGTTCAGCCAGGTGTCCCGGCTAGGCAACCCGCTGGTCAACGAGCTGATCATCGGCATCGGGGACAAGGACCGGTGGAACGCCTCGCCGCCTACCGCGGACGGAACGGATTTCGGCAAGTACTTTGCGAACCCGCTTCTTGGTCAACTCCTGCCGGTGCTTTATGCCGGACCTCCACCAGTCTTCCCGCACCTGGCCGCGTACAACGCTGCCCACACCGCCAACACAACCCTCGCATCACCGGCGCGGCCGGACCTGGTGGCGATACTGCTCACGGGCATTCCGCAATCGGTGCTCGCGGCGGTGGGGCTCGGCGGGGTGGTTCCGCCCACCAACGTCGGCGGGACCGGCGTGGCCGATCTGCTCAGGCTCAACGTCGCGCAACGCCCGAGCCAGAGCCCGAACATATTCGGCTACCTCGGAGGGGACCCCGCGGGCTTTCCGAACGGGCGCCGGGTCTTCGACGACGTCGCCACGATCGAGTTGCGAGCCGTCGCCGGCGCCACCCTGCCGCTGGTGGCGACCTTCACACCAGACGCGGCGGTCGGTTCGGTTGGGACGGATCCCAAGACGGTGATCAGCTTCGGGCTGACCAACGGCAACGACCCGACCGCCCTCGGTACCGAAAAGTACCTCGCGTCGTTCCCATATCTGGGCACGCCCTACAGCGGTTACGCGACGCCTTCCAAGACCCCGACCGACAAAGCCAGCTGAGAATGTATCCCGTCAGCACCGCCGGGCCGGTCGTCCTCGACATCGGCGGGGCAATCGGCGCAGCCGCGGTTATCGGCCCTTCGCACCTCGAAGGTATGGAACTGGAAATCCGTGCGTCGCACGGCGTATGGGATGGAGCCCACGCGGTGTTCCACTGCCGGGAGACAGATCGAGGCTCGGTCGTCGCGGCGGTGTTCCCTCAGCTGGTCGAGGGCGACTGGGAAGTACGGCTCCGCGACGATCCTGACGGGCCGACCGCCACAGTGAAAGTTTCCGGCGGTCGGGCCAGCCAAACGGCCTTCTTGGATTAGGGAGCACCGAGGTAAAACCACGAGAAGGCCGGTGGCGGAGGCGTCTCGCCACCGGCCCCTCGATGAGCGCGGTTTCCGGTCAGGCGGCGCGGCGTGTGCGGCCGCGGCGCTCGACTCCCCGAGCACCCTGACCGTTGAGCAACCGTTCCCCTTCCAGCTGGTCCGACCAAGCTTCGGTCATCACCCGCTGGACGCTTGCGAGCACCTCGTATAGAAGACGCCGCTGGAAGTTGAGCGTCTGCTGCGCGAGCTCGAAGGTGAGATCCACGAAGCGAGCGGGTTGGCTCACCGCGACAGGTACGGCTGCCTTCAACAGTTCAGCGAAGGCATGAACGGTTTCGGCGATGGCCTCTTCCCCTGTCGCCTCGCCGGTTCGCAACGAGTGGTAGACGCTATTGAGGGCGTCGGGAGTGTCCTCACCGGCCGAGGCAGTCCGGCCTGAGGTTTCTGACGTGGTGGGCATGGTCGCAGTCCTTTCTCGGGGCTACACCCCTGGTTATACCTAGCCCGTATTTACGTTTTGCGACCATGGGGCGAAGTCCCCACGAAATTCAGTCGAACATGGGGTTACACCCCCGCACTCGACTCTTCACACGCTGGAAACGGAGCCGTCACACAGCGACGTCACGTTTAGAGGAGTGGCTGCGCTTCCGAGCTTCTCCGAGGTCGAGCCCACCGCGACGGACGAACGGCTGAGATGGTTCCAGACCGAAGTGGACGGACGCCGTGCCGTCGCGGCGGTCGGTGGACGTGAGGGACCTCCCGTCGTCTTCCTTCACGGCTGGGCGATGGGAAGCCACACTTACAAGCGGGCGCTTTCCCGGCTGGTGATGCGAGGATGCCGTGTCTTCGCCCCGGCGCTCCCCTCATTCGGCGGAACTGCGGGCCTTGCGCTGAACGAGACCACGTTGGACGGTTACGCCCGATGGGTGGCGAAGTTCATGATGGCTGTCGGGATCGACGAGCCTGCGCTGCTGATAGGGCACTCCTTCGGCGGGGGCGTGGCCATCAAGCTCGCCGCACAACGCTCAGAGCTGGTGTCCTACCTGGTTCTGCTGAACGCGATTGGTGGCGTATCGCCGCGCCAGCCATGGGAATGGGTGGCGGGATTTGCTCGCGAGCTGTGGCCTCCTCTGTCGACCCTCGGCCTGGTGAGGGCGATGCGCGCCGACCTTCTGCCCAACATCACCGAGAATCCCTGCGGCGTACTTCGGACGGCCCTGTTGGCGCAACAGGCCGATCTTCGCACAGACGCCCAGGAGCTAAGGGCTCGAGGGCTCCCCGTGCTCGTGCTCACAAGCCGCGGAGACGAGGTCGTGCCGCGCGCGGCGTTCGAAACCTTGTGCGAGGCGATAGGAACCGACGGAAGAGTCGTCATGGGTGGGCACTCCTGGATGCTCGCCGACCCCGACTCGCTGGCGACGGCGATAGCTCAGGTCATCGACAAGCAGGTCGACCAGCATCAACGGTCGCGTGCGGAGACGTTGTCAAGCGAGCTGTCGAGCCTCCTGTCGACCATGCGCGTGCCCCGCCGGCTAGCCGCGGACCTCATCCGCAACGCTCCACCGTTGTGGTTGTTGAGCGAGTCTCCGGCGGTCCTTGCGGCCGACCTTGCTCTTTGTCATCCGAAGCTTCGGCCCCACGAGGTAAGAGCCGTCGCGCGACCCATAGCCGATTCGGATTGGGTGCGCCTGACCATCGTGTCCGCCGACCGCAAGGGACTGCTCGCTGACAGCGCCGGCATGCTGGCATCCAACGGGCTTTCCATAGTCCAGGCTTCCGCGGCTACCTGGCCGACCCGTGGACTCGCGCTTCACTCATTCGCGGTGGCAGGAGGGCGCTCGCTCACGAGGGAGGCATGGGACCGCCTCGGTCGCCAGTTACGGGTCCTGGCGGCCACCCGCCCGCTCCCCGGCGTTCGCACCGCGGCACCCGACCGAGTGACCGTCCACGGCGGGGACCTCGACCAATTGCTGGTAACCATAAAGCTCCGGGACGAGCCCGGAGCCCTTTCCAACCTGTGCCGGACGTTCGCGGAGCACGGGGTCAACATCGAATCTCTGCGCGCTAGGTCGCTGGATGGCCTCGCCGTGGATACGTTCTTAGTGTCCGGGGTCGCCGACTCGGCAGAGATACCCCGGATCTTCG